>JANLZT010000121.1:0-4875 GCA_031366465.1 Betaproteobacteria bacterium
GCAAAGTCAGCACCATTCGGCCACACCACCGTTCGCAGTTCTGGATGCAAGACGAGTGCCTTGAAGTAGTTAATATCCTTCAGCGGTTCAAAAATTTCGCCTTCAAGCTCACGCTCAAGGTTTACTTCGCCTTCCGCTCCGTCGGCAAAGCGTAGCCAGATCGTGTATTCACCGAGGTATCTGACTTCAACAATACGGGGAAGCATAGGGTTACTCCAGTGGGTCGATGCGCGGTAGTGATTTGCTTGCGCGGGCCAAGGTCCAAGTGCTCAGCAACTCTTCACAGTGCAGATTGCGCCAGTCTTGAACATGCGCCAAGGCCCGCTTCGGAAGCTCCCGTTCACTTCGCCAGACGCTATCGAGACAGTGGCCTCGTATTCGCCATACACAGCGTGAAAGTGAGGTGGCGCATGATCGCGATAATACATTGCAATCACGATACCGAGAAAGCGGCTAATTTCTGGCATTGAGCAATATAACGTGATGGCCAAATATCGAACTAGCGTGAAAATGAGGCGGTGCGTGATCGCAACTAACGGCTGCCTTTGCGTGAAACATAGTCTCTAAGGACTCTATCCATTCGAGACTGCCAACCAGCCCCCGTTGATTTGAAGTATTCGAGCACTTCTGGGCTGTGGCGCACAGAAACCAACAGCTTGGCATTGCTTGACTTGGGGCGCCCACGAAGCGCCCGCACTGGCACCATTGAATTCAATTGACTGTGCGTCAGAGGTTGAGCATCGGGGTCGGCCTTTGCCGCCGCAGTGATGGCTTTGTCGTCTTCAACCGTCGGCATCACGATCTGTGGACGACTAAATGCTGTTGACATAGTGCTTGACCTCGCGTCTATTTGCTCTGCGCAGGCTGATGATTCGTCTTGAATCACTTCGATCAACGAAAGCAACGCAGTACAAAATTCCAGTGGATGGCGCCAGGGCGATCATGCGAATTTCGATCACGCACTTTCAATACCGGGCCGATGATATCAAAGGAGCCCCCATGGCCCGACGGGCACACGCCTTCGATGGAAAGTCCCAGTAGAGCGGTTAGACCTCATTCGCCTTCCTCGTTTTGAGTTAAACCCCTACTTGATTGACCAATGCGTCAGCAATACGATTGGCCAACTCGGTAGTTTGAACTCTTTGAATAGAATCATCAGAATGTCGAACAATCCACTCGTCGCCATTTCCAACCTTCAAGGTTAGCTCCACGGCAAATGGGGATTTTTCGCCATCTGCCAGCCACTTAGGGAAGTTTGCAGGATTCTTCGAAGACCAGTACAAAGACGGGCCGCCTTCGCAGTTCATTGCTTGATGCATTCGGTTGCTTCGATGACCGATGTACGCCAGCTTCTCAAGGCGGGAAACGCCTGGGATTTCAATCCTTACTGTAAAGGCCCAACTCCTCGAAACGCTTCGTCCGCCGCAGACCTCCAAATAGTCGTCCAGATCAAGCGGCGAGTCATATAGCCGGACGATACCAGCCCCTCCTACCGGCTCAAGAAGTTGCGTCAAGCGATGGCCAACAATTGAGCCAAGCAGTTTGACTCCTGTTTCCCAGATATAGAGTTGCTTCTCCTGCATTTGGCGAATTTTCTCGACAGCCGGATTGAAGCCCTGCTTTCGCTTTGCGGACAATTCGAGACCAGTCAGGCCGCCCTCAATCCGATCGAAGATTAGCTCAAGGAAAGATCGAACATCACCGCCTTCATCGGACTCAGCCAAAGCTTCGATGTAACGATCACGCTCCTTCTTCTTGATAATTATTGGGGGATAACCGGCGCGAATGAGTTCAAGATTCCCAATCGCTCTAGAAATTCGTCCATTGCCGTCGATGAATGGATGCACATGTGTAAGCCATGCGTGGAGGATCGCGGCGCGAACGGGCGCCGGTAGAGTGACGTTATCCGCAGACCAACGCTGCCATTCCGTCATCATGACCATGATTTGCTCCCACGTTTTCGGAGGCGTGTGTTTTGCACCTCGAATTGTGACCCGCTCCCTCCGAAATATTCCTGCGCCAGGCCTATCGCCAAGAAGCAAGGCATGCACTTCGTGCAGCTGAGATATGTTTGTGGGGTGTTCGGTGTCCCGTGCGATTTCCGTGATGCGCGTTAGAGCGCGATCAAGTGCCATTGCGTCCTTGGCATACGCCGGATCGTGTCCAGTAATCGTTATACCTTTGAGCACGGCAAGCTCTGTCTCACCAGCGGACAACGTGCTTCCCTCAATGGCGTTCGATTCCGCGACTTGTTCGAATCGCTTCTCACCGTAGTAGTCCTTGACGGTTTTTTCTGTAAGTATTCCGTTGCGACGGAGAAGCGAAACACGTTCTTCTATGGTATCAAGTCGTGCCTTGACTTGTTCTGAAGTCTTTGGGTCAAGCAGGTAAGGTGTACCTTCTAAATTGAACACGCGGATCTCCAAGTATTTGCTGCCGATTGTCTCCCGCGTTATTGTCTCACGCGTGGTAGGTGTGTATGGCTGCGATTGAAGGGCAGGGCTGGTTGGTTATGAGGGGTCGAACCCATCGCACCACGCAGGTCCGGAACGTATGGCATCCGACAAACTCGCCCCGCCAATGGCCGAGTTGCCGCGTTGCACTATTGGCGAGGCAGCACGCTCCTGGCATCACGACTCAACAAGCAACCCCCGCCCCACCCAGGTGCACCCCGCCAAGCCCTCAGGGGTTTGTCCGGGCTCGCCACCTGGCACGGCCTTTGCCTACCATCCTCTCGAATCCTGACCGTTTGGTCAGCAACCAGGTGATGCCGGGCCACCCAGCCGCCCGCGCCCTACAGGAGTGCCACCGCGTGCCGACCGCCTCCCCCCTCCCCTCATCCCCAGCGCCCGGCGCCGCCCCCGACATCCGCGCCGGCCGCCTGCCGGCCGAGGCCTATGCCCGCCACTTTGCCGACGCAGCGCCGCGCTACACCCGCAGCCAGGCCCTGGTGGAGGCCGAGCGCTGCCTGTACTGCTTTGATGCCCCCTGCGCCACCGCCTGCCCCACCGGCATCGATGTGCCGGCCTTCATCAAGCGCATTGCCGACGACAACCTGCGCGGCGCCGCGCGGGCCATCCTCGACGCCAACCCGCTGGGCGGCACCTGCGCCCGCGTCTGCCCCACCGAGGTGCTGTGCGAGCAGGTCTGCGTGCGCCATCACCAGGGTGGACACCAGCAAGGCAAGCCGGTGGAGATCGGCCGGCTGCAGCGCCATGCGGTGGATGCGGTGATGGGCCAGCCGCTGAGCGCCCTGTTCCCGCGCGCCGCCGCCACCGGCCGGCGCATTGCCGTGGTGGGCGCAGGCCCGGCCGGCCTGGCCTGCGCGGTGGTGCTGGCCCGGCTGGGCCATGAGGTGGTGCTTCACGACGCCCGGCCCAAGGGCGGCGGCCTGAATGAATACGGCCTGGCCACTTACAAGATGGCCAACGACTTTGCCCAGGCCGAGCTGGACTGGCTGCTGGGCGGGGGCGGCATCACGCTGCTGGCTGGCTGGCGGCTGGCGGGCGCCGCGCAACTGGCCCAGTTGCGTGCTGGCTTCGACGCGGTCTACCTGGCCATCGGCCTGGGCCAGGTCGGCGCACTGGGGGTGCCGGGCGAGGCCCTGGCCGGCGTGCGCGATGCGGTGGATTTCATCGCCGACCTGCGCCAGGCGCCCGACAAGGCCACCCTGCCCGTCGGCCGCCGGGTGGTGGTGATCGGCGGCGGCATGACGGCGGTGGACGCATCGGTGCAAAGCAAGCTGCTGGGTTCTGAGGCGGTGCACATGGTCTACCGGCGCGGCCCGGCCGAGATGGGCGCATCCGCCGCCGAGCAGGCCTGGGCGCAAACCCATGGCGTGACCATCCACCACGGCCTGGCGCCTTCAGCCGTGTTGGCCGGGGCGGGTGAGCACGCCGGCCAGGCGGTGGCGGTGCGATTCACCCGCCAGGCACCTGACATCAATGGCCACTGGGCGCCCAGCGGTGGGCACGAAACCCTGGCCGCCGACCTGGTGCTCAAGGCCATCGGCCAGAAGCTGGACGCTGATCTGCTGGCCGGCACCGGCCTGGTGCTGCAGGCCGGCCGCATTGCCGCCGACGACGATGGCCGCACAGCAGTGCTGGGGCTGTACGCCGGTGGCGACTGCCGCCTGGGCGGCCGCGACTTGACGGTGGAGGCGGTGCAGGACGGCAAGCGCGCCGCCCACGCGATCCACGCTCAACTCAGCGCCCAAACTGACGCCCCAGCCAGCGCCTGACCGCCCGACGGAGCAAACCCATGGCCGATCTCACCAACCACTTTGCCGGCATCACCAGCCCCAACCCCTTCTGGCTGGCCAGCGCGCCGCCCACCGACAAGGCCTACAACGTGCACCGCGCCTTCGAGGCCGGCTGGGGCGGGGTGGTCTGGAAGACGCTGGGCGAGGAGGGCCCGCCCATCGTCAATGTCAACGGCCCGCGCTACGGCGCGCTGCTCACACCCGACCGCAAGATGCTGGGCTTCAACAATATCGAGCTGATCACCGACCGGCCGCTGCAGCTCAATCTGCAGGAGATCCGCGAGGTCAAGCGCGCCTGGCCCGACCGGGCGCTGGTGGTCAGCCTGATGGTGCCCTGCACCGAGGCCGCCTGGAAGGCCATCCTGCCCATGGTCGAAGACACCGGCTGCGATGGCGTGGAACTCAACTTCGGCTGCCCGCATGGCATGAGCGAGCGTGGCATGGGCGCCGCCGTGGGCCAGGTGCCTGAGTACATCGGCCTGGTCACGGCCTGGTGCAAGCAGCACAGCCGGCTGCCGGTGATCGTCAAGCTCACGCCCAATATCACCGACATCAGGAAGCCCGCGCTGGCCGCCAAGCAGAACGGCGCCGACGCGGTGAGCCTGATCAACACC
>JANLZT010000166.1:0-1952 GCA_031366465.1 Betaproteobacteria bacterium
GGTGACGTCCAGCACCGCCAGGTCGGTGATGATGAGGTTGACCACCCCCACCCCGGTGAGCGGCAGGGTGCAGGCGGGCAGGATCTTCAGATCGAAACCGCCGTCTTTCTTGCGCGCC
The DNA here is from genome assembly GCA_031366465.1 of Betaproteobacteria bacterium. Taxonomy (GTDB): domain Bacteria; phylum Pseudomonadota; class Gammaproteobacteria; order Burkholderiales; family Burkholderiaceae_C; genus Pseudaquabacterium. The sequence goes on from JANLZT010000166.1 coordinate 119, forward strand.
ACATGCTCCATCAGCACCACCACGGTCTTGACGCCGGCCACCAAATCCATCGCGCCGCCCATGCCCTTGACCATCTTGCCGGGGATCATCCAGTTGGCCAGGTCGCCACGCTCGCTGACCTGCATCGCGCCCAGGATGCTCAGGTTGATCTTGCCGCCGCGGATCATCGCAAAGCTGTCGTGGCTGCCAAAGATGCTGCTGCCGGGGAGGGTGGTCACCGTCTGCTTGCCGGCGTTGATGAGATCAGCATCGACCTGGTCCTCGGTCGGGAAGGGGCCGATGCCCAGCATGCCGTTCTCACTCTGCAGCCAGACCTCGATCTCGGGCGAGACAAAGTTGGCCACCAGCGTGGGCAGGCCGATGCCCAGGTTGACGTAAAAACCGTCCCGCAGCTCTTGGGCCGCGCGGGCCGCCATTTGGTCGTGGGTCCAGGCCATCTCAGGCTCCCTGCTTTTCGGTCGCGGGCTTGGCCGCAGATTCAGTGACGGTGCGCTTCTCGATGCGCTTCTCGGGCGTGGCGTTGAGCACCAGGCGGCTGACATAGATGCCGGGCAGGTGCACGCTGTCAGGGTCGAAACTGCCGGTCTCGACGATCTCCTCGACCTCCACCACGCTGATCTTGCCGGCCATGATCGCCGCCGGGTTGAAGTTGCGGGCAGTGCGCCGGAAGATCAGGTTGCCGCTCTTGTCGGCCTTCCAGGCCTTGCCCAGCGCCACGTCGGGCACCAGGGCGCGCTCCATCACGTATTGGTGGCCATCAAACTCACGCTGCTCCTTGCCCTCGGCCACCAGCGTGCCCACCCCCGTGCGGGTGAAAAACGCCGGGATGCCGGCGCCGCCAGCGCGCAGCCGCTCGGCCAGCGTGCCCTGGGGCGTGAACTCCAGCGCCAGCTCACCGGCCAGGTACTGGCGCTCAAACTCCTTGTTCTCGCCCACATAGCTGGAGATCATCTTCTTGATCTGGCGCGTCTCCAGCAGCTTGCCCAGGCCGAAGCCATCGACCCCGGCGTTGTTGCTGATGACGGTCAGGCCCCTGGCGCCCGAGTCGCGCAGCGCGTCGATCAGGGCCTCGGGGATGCCGCACAGGCCAAAGCCGCCGACGGCCAGCAACTGGTCATCGTGGACGATGCCAACCAGCGCCGCCGCAGCGCTGGGGTAGATCTTGTTCATGGTCGCGTCTTTCGCGGTTGGAGGGATGAAGGGGGCACAACAGGACGGGGCGAAGCGTACTACTTACTGGATTAAGTAGGGGTTACGTAAAATCGCCTAAACATTGCACCGGAGCGCCGCTGATGTCCCCCAAGGCCGACCCCATGACCGCCGACGCCTTGCCGCAAATGCTGCACGACGACACCTTTGCCGGCTATATGTTCGGCGAGATCGAGACACTCGACAGCGCCGGCCACCTGGCGGCCCACAGCACCACCACCTATGCCTTGTTGTGAGCGAGAAGACTGATCATGGCTGACCTGCCGCTCGACTACCGCACCGCCTTCGACCTGGCGCCCATCGGCCTGGTGCTGTCGCGCCAGCGCCAGATCGTCGATTGCAACCAGCTGCTGCTGGCGATGTTTGGCGCCGCGCGCGATCAATTGCTGGGCCGCAGCTTTGAGGTGCTCTACCCCACGGCGGTGGAGTTCGAGCGCACCGGTGCGCGCATCATCGCCAGCCTGGACGCGGCCGGCCGTTACGCCGATGAGCGGGTGATGAAGCGCCTGGCCGGCCCGCTGGCCGGCGAGCTGTTCTGGTGCCATGTCTCAGGCCACGCGCTCGACCCGGCCGCCCCGCATGCCGCCGGCATCTGGGCCTTCGAGGATTTGTCGTCGCGCCGCAA
>JANLZT010000176.1:0-12678 GCA_031366465.1 Betaproteobacteria bacterium
GGGGTTCACGGCGGCGATTGTAAAAAGACCGCCTCCCTACAATGCCGTGCATGCCCTTTGTCCACCTGCGCACCCACACCGAATACTCCGTCGTCGATGGCACTTTGCGCATTGACGATGCCGCCGCCGCCGCCCGTGCCGACGCCCAGCCGGCGCTGGCGATCACCGATCTGAGCAACCTGTTTGGCGCGGTCAAGTTCTACAAGGCCTGCCGCAGCCAAGGCGTCAAACCGCTGATCGGCGCCGACATCCACCTGGAGCCCGAGCCCGGCGCCGCAGGCAGCCCGGCGTCACCAGACCGCCAGGCCAGCCGCCTGCTGCTGCTGGTGCAAAACCGCCAGGGCTACTTGAACCTGTGCGAGCTGCTGGCGCGCGGCTGGGTCAAAAACGCCCAGCGTGCCCAGGCCTGGATCAAATGGGACTGGCTGGCCGAGTTGGGCGGCGGCCTGATCGCGCTGTCGGGCGCTGACTTCGGCGCGGTCGGCACCGCCCTGCTGGCCGGCGATGGGGATAGAGCCCGGGCCGCAGCACTGCGCCTGTCGGCCTTGTTCCCGGGCCGCTTCTACATTGAGCTGCAGCGCGCCGGCCTGCCCACGCATGAGGCCCATGTGCGCGCGGCGGTGCCGCTGGCCGCCAGCCTGGGCCTGCCGGTGGTGGCCACCCATCCGATTGAATTTGCGGCGCCCGATGACTTTGAGGCCCACGAGGCGCGCGTCTGCGTGGCCGAGGGCGAGGCCCTGTCCAACCCCAAGCGCATCAAGCGCTTCAGCCGCGAGCAGTATTTCAAGACCCAGGCCCAGATGCAGGCGCTGTTTGCCGACGTGCCCAGCGCGCTGGCCAACAGCCTGCAGATCGCCCAACGCTGCAACTTGACATTGGCAATGGGCAAGAACTACCTGCCCGACTTTGCAACGCCCTTGCTGGCCGACGGCCCCGACCAGGGCCGGCCGACGCCGATGGGTGACTACTTCCGGCAAGTCAGCCACGCCGGCCTGGCCGACCGCCTGGCCACGCTCTACCCCGACCCTGCCCAGCGCGACGCCCAGCGTGCGCGATATGTCGAGCGGCTGGATTTCGAGATCAGCACCATCCTGAAGATGGGCTTCCCGGGCTACTTCCTGATCGTGGCCGACTTCATCATCTGGGCCAAGACCCATGGCTGCCCGGTCGGCCCGGGCCGGGGCTCGGGCGCCGGGTCGCTGGTGGCCTATGCGATGAAGATCACCGATCTGGATCCGCTGCAATACAACTTGCTGTTCGAGCGATTCCTGAACCCCGAGCGGGTCTCGATGCCCGACTTCGACATCGATTTCTGCCAGGCCAACCGCGACCGGGTGATCGACTACGTCAAAGACAAATACGGCCGCGAGGCGGTGGGCCAGATCGTCACCTTCGGCACCATGGCGGCCAAGGCCGCGCTGCGCGACGTCGGCCGGGTGCTGGGCATGGGCTATGGCCATGTCGACAGCATCGCCAAGCTGATCCCGGCGCCACCCGGCAAGACAGTGACGCTGGCGCGGGTGCCCCCCGGCCACGACCCCGACAAAGACCCGACCATCTACGCCCGGCTGGAGGCGCCCGAGCTGGATCAGCGCGAGGCCGCCGAAGAAGAGGTGGCCGAGCTGCTGAGCCTGGCCATGCGCCTGGAAGGCGTGGTGCGCAACATCGGCACGCATGCCGGCGGGGTGCTGATCGCGCCGGGCAAAATCACCGATTTCTGCCCGCTCTACCAGCAGCCGGGCAGCGACAGCGCGGTCAGCCAGTACGACAAGGACGACGTCGAGGCCATCGGCCTGGTGAAGTTCGACTTCCTGGGCCTGGCCACGCTCACCATCCTGGAGCTGGCCAAGGATTTCATCGTCGCCCGCCACCCAGGGCGCGAGAACTTCAGCTTCGAGACCATCCCGCTCGACGATCCCCGGGTCTACAAGCTGTTTGCTGACGGCTTGACCGAGAGCGTGTTCCAGTTTGAGTCGCGCGGCATGCAGGCCATGCTCAAAGAGGCCAAGCCCAGCCGGCTGGAGGATTTGATCGCGCTCAACGCGATGTTCCGGCCCGGCCCGATGGAGAACATCCCCAGCTTCTGTGCCCGCAAGAACGGCAAGGAGAGCATCGAGTACCCGCACCCCTTGCTGGACGGCGTGCTGGCCGAGACCTACGGCATCTTTGTCTACCAAGAGCAGGTGATGCAGGCCGCCCAGGTGCTGGGCGGCTACAGCCTGGGCGGGGCTGACCTGCTGCGCCGCGCGATGGGCAAGAAAAAGGCCGAGGAGATGGCCGAGCAGCGGCAGATATTTCGCGACGGCGCGGCCATCAAGGGCATCTCCACCGAGACCGCCGACAAGGTTTTTGATTTGATGGAGAAGTTTGCCGGCTACGGCTTCAACAAAAGCCATGCCGCCGCCTACTCGCTGCTGGCCTACCACACGGCCTGGCTGAAGGTGCACTACACGGCCGAGTTTTACGCCGCGAACATGACCATCGAGATGGACGACACCGACAAGTTGAAGGTGCTGCTCAATGACGCCAAGCTCTTCGGCATCAGCTTTGAGGCGCCCGATGTCAACCAGGGCACCCACCGCTTCGAGCCGATGGATAAAAAGCGTGTGCGCTATGGCTTGGGGGCCGTCAAGGGCAGCGGCCAGAGCGCGGTGGACGCCATCGTCGAGGCCCGTGCGGCCGGCGGCCTGTTCCACAGCTTCTTTGATTTTTGCGCCCGCATTGACAGGAAGCGCGTCAACAAGCGCGCGGTGGAGGCGCTGATCAAGGCCGGCGCCTTCGACAAGCTGCACGCTGACCGCGCCAGCCTGGTGGCAAGCATTGGCCTAGGCTTTGATTTTGCCGACCACCAGGTGGTCAACGCGTCCCAAGGCGGGCTGTTTGACGATGGTGACCATGGCTCATCCACCCAAGAGCCAGCCTTGCAGCAAGCCGAGCCCTGGGGCGTGCGCGAGCGTTTGCTGCTGGAGAAATCGGCGGTGGGTTTTTACCTCTCGGGCCATCTGTTTGATGAGAACGAGGCCGAGGTGAGGCGCTTTGCCAAGCGCCGGATTGGCGACATCGTCGACAGCCGCGAGCCCCAGCTGTTGGCCGGCATCGTCAGCGAGCTGCGCTTTGCCAACGGCCAGCGCGGCCGGGTGGCGATTTTCAAGCTCGACGACGGCAGCGAGGCCATCGAGGCGGTGGCCAATGAGGATTTGATCGACGCCCACAAGGCCTTGCTGGTGGAGGACCAGTTGCTGATCGTCCAAGGCAAGGTGCAGCCGGACCGTTTCTCGGGCGGCCTGCGGCTGAATGTGGTGCAGGTCTGGGACCTGGCTGCCGCGCGGGCGCGCTTTGGCCGCCACCTGGCGATGGCGCTGGCGGGTGAGCCGGCCAAGGCGGTGCCGTCGCTGGCCGAGCTGGTCAAGACCTGGCCGGCCCGGCGAGAGCTGACCGACCAGGGTGAGCTGCTCCAGGGCCTGGGCTTGCGCCTGCAAATCCAGCGCGATACGGCTGCGGCCGAGCTGGAGCTGGGCGATGCGGGCCGCTTCTGGCCCACCGATGAGGCGCTGGCGCGCTGCAAGGCGCTGGCCCAGGGCGGACGCGCGGCCATCGTCTACGAGTAGGCCGGCCGGGGCGGAGATCGATCAGGCGCAGCGGCTCAATCACCGACCTCATGCAGGCAGGTGAGGGTGACCTGCTCTCCATCGTAGGAGGTAGTGATGCTGCGGGCCTCCACCGTCACCACGCCGCCGTCCAGCTTGAGGCAGTGCAGGCCGGCCAACGGTGCGCCACCGGGGTCGGAAATTTTCTTCAAGCCGGCCAGCAAGGTTGGCTGAGACGCCGGGTGAATCAGGCTGAGAAAGGCTTTGCCAAGCAACTCGGTGGCGGCCCTGGCGCACAGCAGCTTGACCGCAGCCGGGTTGGCATAAATGACCTTGCCATCGCCGTGAACCAGCATGGCCTCGGGCGACCACTCCACCAAGGCGCGGTAGCGTCCCTCACTCTCGCGCATGGCCGCTTCCATCAGCTTGCGGTTGCTCACGTCGGTCAGCACCACCAGGATCACGGCTGGGCCGCTGCCGTCGTCGGCGGCGCTGGCCGCCACCTGCACCCACAGCGGTGCGCCGTCCTGCGACGCCAGCCGCAACTCCAATGACTGCGCTTGCCCGGACTCCACCAGCATTTTCCGGTGCAGATACCAAATGTCTTGGTCGGCCTTGAAGATGAAGCGGCTGAACGGCTGCTTGACCAGGGTGCTGCGGGTGGCGCCCAGCAGGCTGGCCGCAGCCAGGTTGGCTTGCAGGATCGTGCCCTGTGCGCTGACGCTGCAGTAGCCCACCGGCGCCAGGTCATACAGATTGAAATAGCGTGCTCGCGATGCGTCGAGTTCAAGCTGCGCCCGGCGCAGTTCATCGTTCTGCATTTCGAGCTCGATCTGGTGCACCTGCAGCTCATGCACCAGATCCCGCGTGGCCTGGGGCGACAGTGCCGCCAGGCGGCCAGGCGTCAGCGCAGACTGGCTGCGAGACACGACCTCGGCATGCTCACGCAGCGCCTGCGTCACCCCCGCCTGGTTGGCCGATGCCATCGACGCGGTGACGTCTTTGGGGCCCTTGCAATCACCAGTCATGCTGTGTTTCCTTCAAGAGGGCGCGGGCAACCCCGCAGTCAATTTGCCGGCAGGATGGCCCGTTCGGTGGTGGCGATCGCATACATCTCCCCGGCTTCGTTGACCAAGGCGGTCGAGACCATCGAGACCTCGATCGTCCCCCCGTCCTTGGCCAGCCGTTGGCTGCGGTAGGGCTCGAGAACCTTGGCCTGGCTGAGTTGGGCCAGCCTGGCCAGCGCCTGCCCGCGCAGCGCGGCAGGGATGCGGTCGCGCACGTTCATCGCCAGCGCCTGCGCTTCGGTCCAGCCATACAGCCGCACAGCGCTCGGGTTCCAGGCCAGGATGCGGCCGTCCAGGTCTTGCACCGTGATGGCATCGCTGGCGTCGCGCAGCGCCACGCCCAGACGCTGCAGATCGTTGCTGCGGCGCAGATCGTCGCGCGACTTGACCAGAGAGGTGATGTCGACAAACGAGATCACGGCACCCTCGATCACGTTGCCGAGCGTGCGGTAGGCCTGGATGCGCATCGTGTACCACTGGCCCGACTGGGTCTGCACCTCCAGCTCTTTGGGGATCAGTGTGTTGAGCATCGCTTGCGTGTCGGCCACCAGGCGGTCGTAGCCGACCAGGTTGGAGACGATGTGGGCCACCGGCCGGCCGACGTCGGAGAGGATCAGGTTGATGATCTTGGACGCGCCCGGCGTGAAGCGCAGGATGCGCAGTTGATGGTCGACAAACACCGTGCCGATGCCGGTGCCGGCCAGCAGGTTGTTCATGTCGTTGTTGGCGCGCGAGAGGTCGGCCACCTTGGTCTGCAACTCGGTGTTGACGGTGGCCAGCTCTTCGTTGACGGACTGCAACTCTTCCTTCGAGGTCTCGAGCTCTTCGTTGGTGGACTGCAACTCTTCGTTGACCGATTGCATTTCCTCGTTCGACGACTTGAGCTCTTCGTTGGAACTCTCCAGTTCCTCATGCGTGCTTTGCAGGTATTCGTCTTTGGTGCGCAGCTCCCGCAACAGCGCGGCAATGCGCGCCGCAGCGTCAACGTTGTTTTGCGCGTTGCTGCTCGCAGGGGTGTTTGCGCGTGCGCCGTCGGCGGCAGGGCCGGCCTGCAGCGGCGCCGGTGCGGCCGGCTCGGGTTCATCCGGCGGCGCTTCTTCCAGCACCACCAGGTACAGCGACGGCTCGATCGACGCCGCTGCCTCAGGCGGGTCACCGGTCTCAGCCTCGTCCGCGGCGTCAGCCGCCACCGGGCGGGCCGCCACCGGTCGGATGCTCAGGTTGACCAGGGTGTGGTGGCCGTTGGTCTTGACGCGCAGATGATGGGCCCGCACCACGGCCTGGCCGGCCACCGCTTGCTTGAGCGCCGTGCTCAGCCCGGGCCGCAAGCCTTCTCGGGCCATTTTCAAGATGTTGTTGATGCCCACCTCGCCGGGCGCCGGCTCCAGGAACATGCCGCTGCGCCCATGCAGGTAGAGGATGTCGCCCTGCTGGTTGACCAAGGCCGCCGCCGGGGCCACCTGCTGCATCAGGGCCTGCTCGGCCACCTCACGCAGCGTCACTTTGCTGCCCCGCGCGGGCGGCTTGGCCACGCCGGGCTGGGCCGCCAGGTCCAGCACCGCCATCGGCGGCAGCAAGCGGCCCAGGGCGCCGCGCTCGCGGCCTTGAAAGTCGGTCTGACGCTGGTACAGCTTGGACTTGCGATCGACCACGCCGAACAAGGCATCGAACTCGCCCACGCCCTCGGAGGTGCCCAGGAACAGCATGCCCTCGGGCTTGAGCGCGTAGTGGAACAGCGGGATCAGTTTCTTCTGCAGCTCAGTGCCCATATAGATCAACAGATTGCGGCAACTGATGAGGTCGAGCCTGGAAAACGGTGGGTCCTTGATCACGTCCTGCTCGGAAAAAATCAACAGGTCGCGGATGTTCTTGTGGATGCGGTAGGCGCTGCCGTCAGCTTCGAGGGTGAAAAACCGTGCCAGCCGCTCAGGCGACACATCGGCGGCGATGCTGGCCGGGTACAAGCCGGCGCGGGCCGTGACGATGGCCTGGCTGTCGATGTCGGTGGCAAACAACTGGATCGTGTAGTTGGCCTTGACGGCCTCCATGCGCTCGACCAGCAGGATGGCAATGGAATAGGCCTCTTCGCCGGTGGAGCAGCCCGCCGTCCAGACGCGCACCGCGCTGCCGGCCGGCTTGCCCACAAAGAGCTGCGGGATGACCCTTTCTTGCAGCTCCGCAAAGGCCTCGGGGTCACGGAAGAAATTGGTCACACCGATCAACAGGTCGCGGAACAGCGCCTCGACCTCGGCCGGCGTTTGATGCAGGTACTTGACGTAATCGTCGATGCTGGCGATCTGGTGCACCGCCAGGCGCCGCTCGATGCGGCGGTGGATGGTGCTGGGCTTGTACTGCGAAAAGTCGTGTCCCACCTGGGCCCGCAGCAGCACGAAGATCTTCTTCAGCGCGTTTTCGGTCTTCGGCGCCACCTGGGCGGCGGCGCGCGGCAGCTTGCCGAAGGCATGTGCGGCGTAGGCGATCAGCTGGGCCGGCATTTCAGCCGGCGGCAATTGATAGTCCACCAGGCCGGTGGCAATGGCGCTGCGCGGCATGCCGTCGAACTCGGTCGATGCAGTGTTCTGGGCCATCACCATGCCGCCTGAACCCTTGATGGCGCGCACCCCCTGGGTGCCATCGCTGCCGGTGCCCGAGAGCACGATGCCAATGGCGCGCTCATGTTGGTCGTGGGCCAGCGATCGGAAGAAAAAGTCGATCGGCAAGCGCTGCCCGCGCGGTGCGGCCGGCTCCAGCAATTGCAGCGCGCCGTTGAGGAAGGCCATGTCGCAATTGGGCGGAATGATGTAGGCACAGTTGGGCCGCACCACCATGCCGTCTTCGACCTCAAAGACCTGCATCCGGGTGTAGCGCCGGATCAGGTCGGACAAGATGCTTTTGTGGTCGGGCGCCAGGTGCTGCACCAGCACAAAGGCCATGCCGGGGTCGGCGGCGGCGGGCATGCCCGAGAAAAAGGCCTCGAACGCCGCCAGCCCGCCGGCCGACGCGCCGATGCCGACGACGGGGAAGCGCGCGCCGGTGGCTTCGGCATCAGGCGGCATGGCCAGCTCGGTGGCGGCGGCCGCTGTGGCGGGCTTGGGTTCGGGGCTGCGTGCCGTGGCGAGGCTGCCGGGCTCTGCCGCAGCGGCCTCGGTCGCCTTGCCGGGTCTCTTTGCGGGCTGGGGTGAAGCGGTTTTCTTTTTTGTCATGATTTGCTGCAGGGGCAACACGTCGCTGCGCGCCCAACCGTCAGGCCGGCAGCTCACGAGCAAATGTTGCTTGGCCACTTTGCTCATTCCCCCCTCGGGGGGGCGGCGGCATGGCCGCCTTGGGGGCGCTCTCAGGCTTCGACATTGGCGATGCGCCTGATTTCCAGGGCGATATCCTCAGGCGACAGCACAAAATCGATGCAACCGGTGTCAATGGCGCTCTGCGGCATCTCGGGCTGGGATGCGGTGCTGAGCTTTTGTGCGATCGTGATGCCGCCCACCCCCTTGATGCCGCACAGGGCGGCCGCACCATCACCGTCGTAGCCGGAGACGATGACGGCAATCAATGGGCCGTCCCAGCAGGCCGTGAGCGAGCGCAAGAAGACCGTGATGACATCGGGCCAGCCGCGCGGTTTGGAGATCGGCTTCAAATGGAACTCGCCGTCTTCGACGTGGAGATCCCGGTTTTCAGGAATGATGAAGACCCGGTTGGGCTCGATCACCAGACGCTCGGTGATCAGATCGACCGGCATGCTGGTGAAGCGCGGAAGAATCGTGTGCAGTCGGGTCGGAAAGAGGGTGATGTGATTGACGATCACGATCGCCACCCCCAGATCGGCCGGCAGGCACTTCAACAGCCGAATGTAGGCATCCAGGCCACCGGCTGAACCACCGACGCAAACGACCGGAAATTGCCTTGAGGCGCTCGTCGAGGCTGGTGATGGCATTGCTGTGTGCATGTTTGCCTCTGGCTGGCCATCGATCCCGGTGCCGCCCCAAGGCCGAGCCAGCGCTGCCTTGATCCCGGCGAACCAAGTGAGCATAGCGCGGCGCGGCGGCGCTGTGCGGACAGGGCGCCGCTTCTCGGCAAGACTTCTGCAGGCCCGGCACCTTCTCGGCGACGAAGGATCTCCGCATCTGCTCGGTGAGCGGCCCGGTCAGCGGCCCATGCCTACCCGCCCACCGGACTACCTTGCAGCGTGGCGCAGCGGGCTCTTTCAAACCCCGTGGAAACGGGCAAACGCCTCCAGCGGTGCCCGCTTGGACGCCAGGCCGTTGACCGCGTGCTCCGGGTTGCGCAGGCCGATGGCCATGCCGCAGAACAGCATGCGCTCCGCAGGCATGCCGATGAAGGCGCCGACGGTGCGGGGATACACCGCCCAGCATTCCTGCGGGCAACTGTCGTAGCCGGCCTCGCGCAGCAGCAGCATCACCGATTGCAGGTACATGCCCAGGTCGCTCCACTGCGGCGGGCCCATGCGGCGGTCCACGGTGCAGAACAGCGCCATCGGCGCGCCAAAAAACGCAAAGTTGCGGGCAAACCAGCGCAGCCGGGCGGCCTTGTCCTCGCGCGGGATGCCCAGCGTGGCGTACATCGCCTCGCCCAGCTCAAAGCGGTAGTCGCGGTAGGGGGCCACCAGCTCCTTGGGGTAGATGTCGTACTCGGGCTGCTCGCTGCGGTCACCGGCGGCCACCTCGGCTAAACGCACCGCGACGATGGCCTTCAAGGCCGCCAGCCGCTCACCGGCCAGCACATCGATCTGCCAGGGCTGCACATTGCCGCCCGACGGCGCGCGCGAGGCGGTGGTCAGCACCTGGCGGATCAGATCGCCCGGCACAGCGGTGGGCAAGAAATCGCGCACCGACAGGCGCGAGTTGAGGGCTTGGGTGACGGTCTGGGCAGTGGTCATGGGCAGTGGTCTTGGGCTGTAGCTGGGGTTGATGGGGCAGGGTGGAGGGTGGATGGCGTCAAGTCTGACACCACTTGCCGGCGGCCATGCGGGACCGGGCCCAGCCAATCGGCACAAGACAGCGCGGCGGCTGGCGCGCCAAGATCGCGGCTCAGCCCCGGACCCCACGATGAGCCTGCCCGACGCCCCACCCGCCCCGCACTATTTCAGCCCCGAGCATGGGCAGTTCCGCGACATGCTGCGGGCCTGGGTGGCGCGCGAGATCACGCCCCACGCCACCGCCTGGGACGAGGCCGGCGGCTTCCCGCGCGATCTGTACAAAAAGGCAGCCGCCATCGGCCTGCTGGGCCTGGACTACCCTGAAGCATTCGGCGGCACGCCGGCCGATCTGTTCTACCACCTGATCCTGAGCGAAGAGCTGGCCCGGCCCGGCGCCGGCGGGGTGGCGGCGTCCTTGATGTCGCACAGCATCGGCCTGCCGCCGGTGGCCCGCTTTGGCAGCCCGGCGCTGCAGGCCCGGGTGATCCCGCCGGTGCTGGCTGGTGACAAGATCGCCGCGCTGGCCGTCACCGAACCGTCCGGCGGGTCGGACGTGGCGGCGCTCAAGACCAGCGCGGTGCTGGACGGTGGTCACTACATCGTCAACGGCGAGAAGGTTTTCATCACCTCGGGCATGCGGGCTGATTTCATCACCACCGCCGTGCGCACCGACCCGGCGTCCAAGGGTGCCAAGGGCATCTCGGCGCTGCTGATCGACGGCGACACCCCCGGCCTGACGCGCACCCGGCTCGACAAGATGGGCTGGTGGGCCAGTGACACCGCCCTTCTGCGGTTCGATGACTGCCGGGTGCCGGTGGCCAACCTGATCGGTGTTGAGCACCAGGGCTTCAAGACCTTTATGAGCAATTTCAACGGCGAGCGCCTTGGCATGGCTGCGCAGGCGGTGGGCTATGCCCAGGCCTGCTTCGACGAGGCCCTGGACTGGGCGCGCCAGCGCCAGACCTTTGGCGCGGCTTTGAGTGAGCGCCAGGTGATCCGCCACAAGCTGATGGACATGCTGCGCGCCATCGACGTGGCGCGCTGCCACATCTACGACCTGGCCTGGGCCCAGCAGCACCAGCATGGCGACCCCGGCCAACGGGTGGCCCGCATCGCCCTGGCCAAGGTGCAGGCCACCCAGTGCATGCAGTTTTGCGCCGATGCAGCGGTGCAAATCCTGGGCGGCATGGGCTTTGTGCGCGGCACCCGGAGTGAGCGCATCTACCGCGAGGTCAAGGTGATGATGATCGGCGGTGGCTCTGAGGAAATCATGAAAGACCTGGCCGCGCGCCAATTGGGGATATGACGCATGGCCATCATTGAATCGACCATCTCCCCCGGCGGCGAGGCCTTTGCCGGCCACCGCGCCGGCATGCTGGCGCTGCTGGACCGGGTGCGCGCGGCCGAGGCCCGCGCGGCGTCCACCAGCAGCCTGTCGCGCCCGCGCTTTGAGGCCCGTGGCCAACTGCTGCCGCGTGAGCGCCTGGCCTTGCTGCTCGACCCCGGCGCGCCCTGGCTGGAGTTGAGCACCCTGGCCGGCTATGGCCTGGACACGCCCGACCTCGACAAGACGGTGCCGGGCGGCGGCGTGATCGCCGGCATCGGCTTTGTGGCCGGCAAGCGCTGCATGGTCACGGCCAGCGATTCGGGCATCGACGCTGGCGCGATGCAGGCCGGTGGCCTGGACAAGGCGCTGCGCATCCAGGAGCTGGCGCTGGAAAACCGCCTGCCCTATCTGCAACTGGTGGAAAGCGCCGGCGCCAACCTGCTCAAGTACCGGGTGGAGGGCTTCATCCGCGGCGGCGCCTTGTTCCGCAACCTGGCGCGCATGTCGGCCCAGGGCCTGCCGGTGCTCACCGTCACGCATGGCTCGTCCACCGCTGGCGGCGCCTACCAGACCGGTTTGAGTGACTACATCATCATGGTGCGTGGCCGCTCGAGGGCCTTTCTGGCCGGCCCGCCCTTGCTGATGGCCGCCACCGGCGAGGTGGCCACCGAGGAGGGTCTGGGCGGCGCCGAGATGCACACCAGCATCTCGGGCCTGGGCGACTACCTGGCCGAGGACGACCGCGACGCGCTGCGCCTGGCGCGCGAGGTGATGGGCCAGATCGACTGGCCGCAATCTGTGGGCAATCAGGCCGCCGCGCCGCCCAACTACCAGCCGCCGCGCTATGACGCCGAAGACCTGCTGGGCATCATGCCGATGGACCACAAACGGCCGGTGGACATGCGCCAGGTGATCGCCCGCATCGTCGATGACTCGGACTTTCTGGCCTTTGGCGAGCACTACGGCCCGGCAACAGTCTGCGGCCATGCCCGCATCGAGGGCCATGCGGTGGGCATCATCACCAACAACGGCCCCATCGACAACGCCGGTGCGGCCAAGGCCACCCACTTCATCCAGGCCTGCTGCCAAAGCCGCACGCCCATCCTCTACCTCAACAACACCACCGGATTCATGGTTGGCCGCCAGTACGAGGAGCGCGGCATGATCAAGCAGGGCTCGGCCATGATCCAGGCGGTGGCCAATGCCACGGTGCCGCAGATCACGCTGTACTGCGGCGCCAGTTTTGGCGCCGGCAACTACGGCATGTGCGGCCGGGGCTTTGGCCCGCGCTTTTGCTTCAGCTGGCCCAATGCCAAGACAGCGGTGATGGGCGGCGAGCAGGCCGGCAAGACCATGGCCATCGTCACCGAGGCGGCGATGCGCCGCAAAGGCCAGGTCGACACCGCCAAGCTGGCCGCGCTGGAGGCCGGCATCGTGCAGCGCTTCGACGCCCAGATGAGCGTGTTCACCACCAGCGCGTTGGGCCTGGACGACGGTGTGATCGACCCGCGCCAGACCCGCGCGGTGCTGGCGCTGACCCTGGCGGTCTGCCGCGAGGGCGATGCCCGCACGCCCCAACGCATGCAGTTCGGCGTGAATCGCCCCTGACCGCCCAACCCCGTTCAACAAAGCTACCACCATGCTGATGCAACTGAGCCCCGAGCACGAGGCGCTGCGCGCCACCGCCAAGCGCTTCATCGCCGAGCAGATCAACCATGAAGTCATGTTGCAGATCCTCTGCAAGTTCATGGGCACCTTCCCGGC
>JANLZT010000209.1:0-5227 GCA_031366465.1 Betaproteobacteria bacterium
GGCCAGCTGGGAGGCGGCCAATGCCTGCATCCAGTTCCACGGCGGCTTTGGCTTTGCCTGCGAATACGACGTCGAGCGCAAGTTTCGCGAGACCCGCCTGTACCAGGTGGCGCCGATCTCCACCAACCTGATCCTGAGCTATGTGGCCGAGCATGTGCTGGGCCTGCCCCGATCGTTTTGAGACCAGCGCGCCGATCCAGCGATCAAGGCCGGCTGGCGTCGGCCACCAGGCCCTCGCCGGCGCACAGTGAGCGGGTGGCGGCGGTCACCTCTTCAAAGCGCTGCACCGCCAGCGCCAGGTGGGCGGCGGCCAGCGTGCCGGCCTCGCGGCTGAGCAATGACGCCGCCTCGGCCAGCGCCGGCAGGCCCAGGTTGAGGGCGGCGCCTTTGACGGTGTGGGCGCTGCGGCGCAGGGCCTCGGGGTCGGCGTCGCGCATCGCGTCGCGCATGCGCCGCGCGGCGTCCTCGGCCTGGGTGAAGAAGCCGCCATAGAGGGTGGGCACTTGCTGCCGGCCCATCAGGTCGCAGACGCTGTTGAGGGTGGCATGGTCCAGCAGATTGGGTTCATCGGTGGCCACCGGGTCGCGCGTTTGCAGCGCTGGCGCGGCAGCGCTGCCGGCCTGGCCAAAGCGCCGGGCCAGCATCGACTGCAGGGTTTCTTGGCTGAGCGGCTTGGTCAGCAACTCGTCCACCCCGGCGGCCTTGCAGCGCTCTTGGGTGTCGGCAAACACATCGGCGGTGATGGCCACCACGCAGACCCTGGCCACCGCGCCGGGCAGCGCGCGGATGGCCTCGGTGGCGGCCACACCGTCCAGCACCGGCATGTGCACATCCATCAGCACCAGGTCGTAGGGCGGGTGGGCCTGGCCGTCGTCGGGGCCACCGTCGGCGGCGCTGGGCGCGGCCGCCGCGTCCACCGCCTGCTGGCCGTTGTTGACCATCCGGGTCTGGTGGCCCAGCCGGGCCAGCAGGGCCGCCAGGTAGAGGCGGTTGACCGGGTGGTCCTCGGCCACCAGCACCTGCAAGGCGCGGGCGGCCGGCGCCGCCGCGGCTGGCAAGGCAGCGGCGCTGTTGCTGGCCGGCAGCGGCAAGGCCGCCGCGCTGTCGGGCAGCGCCTGCAAGGGGCAGCGCAGGCTGAACACACTGCCGTCACCCGGCGCGCTGCGCACCACCAACTCGCCGCCCATCAGCCGCGCCAGGTTGCGCGAGATCGCCAGGCCCAGCCCGGTGCTGCCCTGGCGCGCGCCGCGCACCTCGTCGAGCTGGGTGTAGCGCCGAAACAGCCGGGCCACGGTGTCGCGGTCCATGCCGATGCCGGTGTCCGAGACATTGAACTCCAGCATCGCCGGCTCATGGGCCACGCTGCGGGCCCGGCACTGCAGCCAGACCGCCCCATGGTCGGAGAACTTGATCGCGTTGCTCATCAGGTTGTAGAGCACCTGGCGCACCCGGGTGGGGTCGAGCCGGGCGCAGGCCGGCAGATCGGCCGCCACGTCGACCTGCAGCACCAGGCCCTTGGCGCTGGCGGCCGGCGCCAGCAGTGCCTGCACCTCGCCCAACAATGCCGCGAGATTGACCGGCCCCGGGGCCAGCACCAGCGTGCCGGCATTGAGGCGGCTGAGATCGAGCAGGTCATCGAGCAGGTGGCGAAGATGCTGGGCCGAAGCGTCGGCGGTGAGCAGCCACTCGCGGGCCCGTGGATCGCGCGGCGAGCCCTTGATCAGCGCCAGCATGCCCAGCAGGCCATGCAGCGGGGTGCGCAGCTCATGGCTCATGTCGGCCAGGAACTCGCCCTTGGCCGCGCTGGCGGCCTCGGCCTCGATGCGGGAATCGCGCAGCTGGTCGGCCAGCTGCTCCAGCCGGCGTCGGCGCCGCTCCAGCTTGCGCAACTGTTGCAAGGCGATGGTGCCAAACAGCAAGACCATGGCCAGCAGAAAGCCGGTCAGGGCCAGGCTGACGCGGTTGTGCTGGCGCACCTGTTGCTGCCGCTCGGTGACCTGTTCGGCCACCCGGTGCGAGGCGGCCAGCAGCATCCGGTGGATCGGCTGGTCGAGCGCCTCCAGCTCGCCCAGCAGCACCTGCGCGGCCTGGATGCTCAGGCGGGCCGGCGCCTCGCCGCCCAGGTAGAGATCGGCGCGCTGGATGAAACCCTCGATGTCGCGCATCACGCTGTTGTCGGCGTTGCCATCGTTGGTGATCAGCCGGCGCGCGCGGTCGCTGCCCAGCAGCGCCACCCGGCTGACAAAGATGTCGTAGCGCAATTGCAAGGTGTTGCTGGACGGCCGATCCAGGTCACGCCGAAGCTGCTCGCGCAGGCGCAGGTACTCCACCTCCACCTGGTGCATGCTGATCACCAGGTAGTCGTCCTGGAAATGCACCGCCATGTTGAGCAGCGCGAACTGTCGCACTTGCACAAAGGCCGCCGCCAGCACGCTGGCCAGCAGCAGCACGCCGATGACGCTGAACCACGGTGACAGGCGGTGCGGCGTGCCGACGCCGGCCACGCGCTCGGCCGGCGCTGGCGGGCTGGGCGATGCGCTGGCGGGCTGGGCCGCTGGGCTGGCCGGCAGCGGGGCGTCGGTCATAGCACTTCGATGGCCTTGAGCTGCCAGGCGCAGCGGCTGTAGTACAGCGTGTTGCGCAACATGCTGTGCTGGTCGAAGGGGTAGATGATGAACAGCGGGCCCTTGTCGCGTACCGGCATCGGCTTGTCGTCGAGCAAGCGGGCCAGCACCATGTCAAAGCGCTGGCAGTCGTCGATGGGGATGTCCACCCAGTAGTCGTTGAGGGCCACCGCCCGCACGATGCTGCCCTGCGCGCCGGCCGCAGCCAGCACGTCGCGCAGCAGCGGGCCGGTGAACTTTCGGGCCTGGGCATACCAGGGCGTGTGGGTGGAAAAGCTGGCCTGCGGCAGGCGTTCGAGCATCGGCATGTCGAACTGGGCCAGCTTGTCCTGGTTGGTGTTGTGCACCTTGCCGCTGACCGCCAGCACCACCGGCAAGTTGGCGGCCGGCAAGGCGCAGACTGATCGGTGCACCAGCATTGGCAAGGCCGCTGTCAGGCCCAACAGGCGGCGTCTGTCCATGGAGTGGGTGACTGCGGTGGGCTGAATGGCAATGAGGAGTGATATTAACGTGGCTTTTGCTGACATCGATAAGACGCGGCCCCGGGCTAGAGGCAGCCGGATCAGAAGCCTGAGCCGGGGGTCAGCAAAAACGCACGCTCTTCATCGGTGCTGGGGCGGCCAAGCAGGGCGTTGCGGTGCGGGAACCGGCCAAAGCGCGCGACGATGTCGTGGTGGCGCATGGCCCAGTCCACCAGGCCGGCCAGCGCCGGCTCATCGTGGGCCAGTTGCTGGAACAACTGCACCGAGCTGCGCTGGTGCGACAGGTCCTCGGCATGCTCGAAGGGCAGGTAGACAAACTGCCGCTGCACGCCGCTGAGGTCGCGGTCACGGCCCGAGGCCACCAGGGCCCGGGCAATGTTGAGGGCTTGGCCGTCGCCGGCAAATGAGCGCGCCGTGCCGCGAAAGTGGTTGCGGGTGAACTGGTCCAGCAGCAGCAGCCGGGCCAGCGCGGGCAGGGCCTGCAGCGGCCGGGTGATCCAGTCCAGCGTCACATCGGCCTCATCCGCGGCCAGCGCGCCCTCGATCAGCGGCCCGAAGCAGCGGCCGATCTCGGCGTCGAAGGCGGCGTCTTTCTGGAACCAGGCTGGCCGGGTGAGGGCGTGGCCGGGGTCGTCGGGCGCGCCGAACCAGAAGTCCAGCACTTCGAAGGCTTGGGTGTGCATGGGCGGGGTGTCCGGTGGGGTGGCTGATGGGAGGGTTGGCACTGCGCGGCGGTGGTCAGGCCTGCGCCAGCAGGTCGAGCGTCTCGGGATGGCGGCGCATATAGGCCTGCACATAGCTGCACAGCGGGCGCACCGTCAGGCCCTGGGCCCGGGCATGGGCCAGCGCGGCCTGCACCAGCGCGGCGGCGATGCCGCGCCCGGCCAATGCCGCCGGCACACCGGTGTGGGTGAGCACCATGGTGTGGCCCGCCAGGCTGTAGCAGGCCTCGCTGAGTTGCCCGTCCACCAGCGCGGTGAAGCGCTGCGCGGCGGGCTCGTGGATGACCTTGGGGGCTGGGCTGGGCATGGGGGCTCCCGTGGGATGGGTCAGCGCTGCAATTGCTGCCAGAGGAAGGCGAACTCCAGCGCCAGCATGTCGGCCTTCTGGCGGTTGTCGGCGGCCCCGGCGTGGCCGCCCTCGATATTCTCGTAGTACAGCGGTGCATGGCCTTGCGCCAGCATGCGGGCGGCCATCTTGCGGGCATGGCCGGGGTGCACACGGTCGTCGCGGGTGGAGGTGGTGAACAGCACTTTGGGCAGTTTTTGATCGGCCCGCAGGTTCTGGTAGGGGCTGTATTTGGCGATCCAGGCCCACTCGTCGGGCAGGTCGGGGTTGCCGTATTCGGCCATCCAGGACGCGCCGGCCAGCAGCAGGTGGTAGCGCCGCATGTCCAGCAGCGGCACCTGGCAGACCACTGCCGCAAACAGCTCGGGCCGCTGCAGCATCACCGCGCCCACCAGCAGGCCACCATTGCTGCCACCCTGGATGCCCAGGTGGCGCGGCGATGTGACCTGGCGCGCGATCAGGTCCTCGGCCACCGCCGCAAAGTCGTCGTAGCTGCGCTGCTTGTGGGCCCCGGTCGCGGCTTGGTGCCAGGCCGGGCCGAACTCACCCCCGCCGCGGACATTGGCCACCACCAGCACGCCGCCCTGCTGGAACCAGGCGCCGCCGAAGCCGGCCGAGTACCAGGGCCGCTGCGACACCTCGAAGCCGCCGTAGCCGGAAAGCAGGGTCGGGTTGCGGCCGTCGGCTTGGGCGCCCTTGGGCCAGACGATGAAGTAGGGCACGCGGGTGCCGTCAGGGCTGTTGGCGAATCGCTGCTCGACCCGCATGCCGCTGGCGTCGAAGTAGGCCGGCCGCGCCTTCAGGGTCTCCAGTTTGTCGGTACTGGTATGGCCCAGCAGCAGCGAGTCGGGGGTGAGGAAATCGGTGTAGGTCAGCGTGAAGGCCTCGGCCAGCGCGTCGGGCACCTGCTCAGGGTCGTGCAGCGCGGCGGCGTGCAAGGTGCCGGGGTAGGGCGCGGGGATCTCGCGGTGCAGCCAGAGTTCAGTGACTGGCGTAGGCCCCGGCTCGGGCCGCCAGGCCTCCAGCCTGCCGGCCACGTTGTCGAGCACCTCC
>JANLZT010000247.1:0-4392 GCA_031366465.1 Betaproteobacteria bacterium
GTGCCGGTCACCAACATCGTGCTGCAAACAGCCACCCAGACCCAATAACCCGGCTTGGCGGTGCGCCGGCCTTGGGGGGCCGCCAGGGGCGCAGCTCAAAGCCGCTGGATCTTGCCGTCTTCGACCTTGACGCGGTCGCCGACGCGCAACTGGTCGATGCGCTCATAGTCAAATTGCGCAGTGCGGCCGTTGTCGTAGCGCACGCTGACGCGGTAGACCTCGTGGTCGCCCTTGTTGCGCTTCTCGATCTGGTTGCCGGCCACCGCGCCACCCACCACGCCAGCGCCGGTGGCCAGCACATTGCCGGTGCCGCCGCCGATCTGGCTGCCGATCACGCCGCCGATCACCGCGCCCAATACCGCGCCTGCGCCCGAGCTGCGCTCGGATGTCACCACCGTCTCGATGTTGGTGACGCGGCCGTACTCGGGGCCGTAGCGGCTTTCCACCGGTGCGATCACCAGGCCATCGTTGCGCGCCGGGGGGCCGGCACAGGCAGTGACCAGGGCCAGGGTGGCCACCGAACAAAACAGGGTCAAGCGGGATGGGGTGAATCGGGACGTGTGCATGGTGCGTGCCTCAAAGGTTGGGGATGCAGGGGGTGCAGGCCGGGCGGCCAGCCTGCGCTGCCGTGATGCCACTCTGCGCCGGCCACACCACCCGGGGCAGCGGCCCACCGGCCGGCCGCAGATCGGCGATGCGCCCAGCGGCGCGTAGTCGGTGGCCTACAGGCTTTCGGGCTTGCCGCGCGCACAGGCAGCGCCAACGGCAGGCTGCGAAAATCCCGCCCCATGGCCCCACCCGACCCCGCCGCCCTGCTGCACAGCGCCTTCTACCGCTTTGTGCCACTGGCCGACCCACCTGCCGTTGCCGCGCTGCTGCGTGGGCTGGCGCAGGGGCTGCAAGGCAGCATCGTGGTGGCGGCTGAGGGCCTGAGCGGCACGCTGGCCGGCCCACCCGGCCGGCTGCAAGCCTTTGAGGCCGCACTGCAGCAGCCGGCGCTGCTGGGCGGCGTGTTGCAAGGCCTGGCCTTCAGGCACAGCGGCTGCCGCACGGCGCCGTTTGGCCGTTTGAAGGTCAGCGTCAAGCCCGAGATCGTGGCGCTGGGGCGGGAGGCTGATGAGGGCCTGGGTGACTGCGCTGAGATCGCTCTCGACAGCGGCGATGCGCCAGCCGGCCCGGCCTTGCCCGCACCCGACGGCCAGGACGCCAGCCACTTGACACCCACCGCCTGGCGGGCGCTGCTGGCCAGCGGCCAGGCGGTGGTGCTGGACAACCGTAACCACTTCGAGTTCCGGCTGGGCCACTTTCGCGGCGCGCTGGACCCGCAGGTCCACAACTTCCGCGATTTCGCGGCCTTTGTGCGGCAGCAAGCGCCGGCCTGGCGCGCCGCCGGCCGGCCGGTGGCGATGTACTGCACCGGCGGCATCCGCTGCGACAAGACCGCGCCGTGGCTGCGCAGCCTGGGCCTGCAGGTCTGGCAGCTGGACGGCGGCATCCTCCACTACCTGCAGCAACTGGGTGATGCGGGCGGTACCGGCGATGTGGGCGATCCCGCCAACCCCGCTGCTGGCGCATGGCAGGGCGAGTGCTTCGTGTTCGACAAACGCATCGCCCTCGACCACCGGCTGCAAGAAACCGCCACCAGCGCCGAGCAGGTCTTCGATGCGCGCCACCCCGACGAGGCCTGGCGTCTGCAGCGCGCGCGCCGGCTGGACGGCGCTGCGGCCGGCCCGGGCTCAAGCCTGCCGCCGCATGGCCCGGCCTGAGCCCGCCTGGGTGCCGGCGCCGCGCAACGGCGTGGCGGCCAGCCGGGTGGTGGCGGGGGCCGGCGGCTGGGGCGACGTGCTGGGCTTTCTGAGGGCCCGCTTCCCGGCGGTGGCCGCTGAGTGGCCGGCCCGATTGGCGCGCGGCGACGTGCTGGGCGCCAATGGCCAACCACTGCAGGCCGGCAGCGCCTGCCCGCCCGGCCTGCTGCTGTGGTACTGGCGCAGCCCGCCGCCTGAGCTGCGGGTGCCCTTCGAGATCGAGCTGCTGCACCAGGACGCCCACCTGCTGGTGGTGGACAAGCCGCACTTTCTGGCGGTCACGCCGGGCGGGCGCCATCTGCACGAGACGGTGCTGCTGCGGCTGCGCCAGCAGCTCGGACTGCCCAGCCTGGTGCCGCTGCACCGGCTGGACCGCGAGACCGCCGGGGTGCTGATGCTGTCGCTGCAGCCGGCCAGCCGCGATGCCTACTGCCGCCTGCTGCGCTGCCACCTGGTGCACAAGGTCTACGAGGCCATCGCGCCCTGGCGCGCTGACCTGGCGCTGCCGATGGTCTGCCGCAGCCGGCTGCAAAACGCCGACGGCGCGGCCTTCATGCAGGCCTTGAGCCTGCCGGGCCCGCCCAATGCCGAAACCCTGATCGAGCTGATAGCCCGGCTGCCAGCCACCCCCGATTTGGCGCACGACTTGGCGCGCGATTTGGCGCACGACCTGGCGCACTACCGCCTGACACCCCGCACCGGCCGCCGCCACCAGCTGCGGGTGCAGCTCAGCCAGCTGGGCCTGCCCATCGTCGGTGACCGCATCTACCCCCGGCTGTGGCCCGAGCCGCCGGCCGGCAGCGCGCCCGACTACCACCAGCCGCTGCAACTGCTGGCGCGTGAGCTGGCCTTTGTCGACCCCCTCAGCGGTGTGCCCCGGCGCTTCACCAGCCAGCGCCGGCTGTTGCTGGCCGTGCCGGCTGGTCAATAGCTGCCGATGAAATCCTTCTTGCCCACCTCCACCCCGTTGTGGCGCAGGATCGAATAAGCGGTGCCGACATGGAAGAAAAAGTGCGGCAGGCCGTAGTGCAGCAAGTAGGCCTGGCCGACAAAGCGCACCTCCTTGGGGGTGCCGGCCTGGGTGACGATCTCGCGCGTGGCGCTGCCCTCAAATTGCTGCGGCGTCAGCGCGTTGATGAAGGCCAGGGTCTTGGCGATGCGGGCCTGCAGGTCCTCAAAGCTCTGCTCCTTGTCCTCAAAGGCCGGCACCGCCACCCCGGCCAGCCGGGCCGACACGCTCTTGGCAAAGTCACACGCCACCCGCACCTGGCGCAGCAGCGGGAACATGTCCGGGAACAGCCGCGCCTGCAGCAGCGCGCCGGGCTCGATCTGGCGGGCCTCGGCATGGGCCTGCGCCTTGCCCAGCACGCCGGCCAGGCCGCCCAGCATCTGGTTGAAGACCGGCAGGGCGATGTCGTGCAGGGAGGGGGTCATGGGTGGCGCTCAAGTGGCCGGGCTGCTTGCCCGAAGCCGCGCATTGGAACACCCCCCGGCGGGCAGCCCCCGGGCGAGCGCCGCCAATGGCCGGAACAGAGCGCCAAAGCCGCGCCTGTTCGGCGGCCCGGTGCGCCGGCAGGCGGGCACAGTCGGGCCCGAAGACCCGCCGGACAACAGCCAAACAACTGCCAAAAAACCGCCTGACACCCGCCATGACGCTGCCCCGCTACACACCGCCCCGCACCCTCAGCGCCAAGGCCGCCACCGGGCTGGCGCCGTTGGCGGCGCTGCTGGCCCTGGGGCTGGCGCTGGCCCGGCTGATCGATGCCGACACCGGCCTGGCGGTGCTGGCCGGCTGCGGCCTGTGGGTGGCCGCCGAGCTGCACGGCTACCAGCGCACGCTCGACCGCTACAACATCGGCTATGTGGCGCAACACCTGGCCAGCCAGGGCCTGGACACCCTGGCCGCACGGGCCGCCAACGGGCGCACCGACCCCGCCACCCGCGACTTCGTGCTGGGCTATGTGATCGAAGGCCGCCGCCTTCGACCGGGCCGGCCAGGCTGGCCGGCGCTGCTGAACTGAGCGCCTGGGCGGGCACGCACGCCGCTCGGCAGGATCGGGCGGGCACGCGCCCGACCCGGCAAAATCGGCCCGGCGATCCCGCGCCGCCCTGCCCACCCCGACTTGACTGCCCAACAACGCCAACGCCTGGCCCACGCCCTGATCTGGATCGTGCCGCTGTTCTGGTCGTCCAACTACCTGATCGCCCGCGCCGCCAACGGCGTGATCGCACCCCACACCCTGGCCCTGGGCCGCTGGTGCCTGGCGCTGGCCCTGATGCTGCCGCTGGCCTGGCGCGGCCTGCTGCGCGACGGCGCGCCCTGGCTGGCGGCCGAATGGCGCCAACTGCTGGTGCTGGGCGGGCTGGGCATGTGGGTCTGCGGCGCCTTTGTCTACATCGGCGGCCAGAGCACGGGCTCGGCCAACATCGCGCTGATCTATGCCGCCACGCCGGTAGCGATTGCGGCAGTGGGCGCGCTGCTGCTGGGCGAGCGCATGTCGCCGCTGCAGATGGCGGGCGTGGCGCTGGCACTGGCCGGGGTGCTGTTCGTGATCGCCAAGGGCGATCTGCGCAACTTGCTGGCGGT
>JANLZT010000256.1:0-1543 GCA_031366465.1 Betaproteobacteria bacterium
GGTGCCCGAGGCCAGGCGGGTCATCGGGATGGTCAGCGCAAACACCGCCACGCCCAGTGCACCCAGCAGCCAGCCCAGCGTGGCGGGCGACAGCCTGGCCGCCTGGGTAGGCAGGATTGGCAGGGCTGGTGGGCTGGGCGCCAGGGCGGCCGGGTGGGCGGGGGTGGACATGCGGCCAGTCTAGGGCCATCATCAGCACAGCATCAGTACACTTGGCAATACAGATTGGCAATCTGTATCGGTCTTGATGCTGGTACAGGCGGCCTGCGCCGCATGCCTCGCCCCAGATCCCAGCTACTCGACCCACCCATGGACATCCCCAGCGACACCCACCCCAGCACCGCAGGTCCGGGCCCCACCACGCTGGGCCTGCGGCGCGGCGCTGCCAACACCCTGGGTGAGGCCCTGGCGGCCCGGGTGGCTGATCGCATCGCGCTGGGCGGCCTGGCGCCCGGCGCGCGCCTGCCCTCGGTGCGCGAAGGCGCCCGCCAGCACGGCGTGAGCCCCAGCACGGTGGTGGCCGCTTATGACCAACTGCAGGCCCTTGGCCTGGTCGAGGCCCGCCGCCAGCGCGGCTTTTTTGTGCGCGAGCCGCTGTCCGCAGCGCGCCCGGCGGCCCACTCAAGCGCCGCAGCCAGCCCCGCGCAGCCGCCGCTGGCCGCGCCGGTGGACGCCACCGCGCTGATCCGCAGCATGTTCCAGCACGCCAGCCAGCCCGCCGGCCCGGGCATGGGCACCCTGCCCGAGAGCTGGCTGGACCAGCGCTTGCTGGACCGCGCGCTGCGCCGCAGCTTGTCGCAGTCGCCCGAAGCGCTGCGCTATGGCGATCCGGCCGGTGACATGACGCTGCGCCAGGCGCTGGCGCGCCGCTTGGGCGGTGAGCTGGGCATCAACGCGGCAGCGGGCCAGATCGTCACCACGCTGGGCGCCACCCATGCGCTGGATCTGGTCTCGCGCACCCTGCTGCAGCCCGGCGATGCGGTGCTGGTGGACGAGCCCGGCTGGGCGGTCGAATTTGCCCGCCTCACCCGCCAGGGCATGCGCCTGCTGCCGGTGCCGCGCGGCGCCGACGGGCCCGACCTGGGCGTGATGGCCGCGCTGCTGGCGGCGCACCGGCCGCGGCTTTACGTCACGGTGTCGGTGCTGCACAACCCGACCGGGCACAGCCTGTCGCTGGCAGCAGCCCACCAGATACTCAAGCTGGCCGAGCTGCACCAGCTCACCATCGTCGAGGACGACACCTATGCCTGGCTGGCGCCGCCCCATGCGCCGCGCCTGGCGGCACTGGACGGCCTGCAGCGCACGGTTTATGTGTCGGGGTTTTCCAAGATCCTGGCGCCCAACTGGCGGGTGGGCTATGTGGCCGCCGCCCCGGCCCTGGCCGAGCGGCTGATCGACACCAAGCTGCTGAGCGCGCTGACCACCCCGGCGCTGCACGAGCGGGCAGTCGCCTGGTGCCTGGACCAGGGCCTGCTGCGCCGCCATGCCGAGCGGGTGCAGCAGCGCCTGGAGCGCGCCCGTGCCCGGGTGGTGCGGCTGGCCC
>JANLZT010000257.1:0-2870 GCA_031366465.1 Betaproteobacteria bacterium
TCGGCCGCGCTGACCTGGACGCCCGGGCGGGTGACGACAAAGGCGACGATGGCCTCGCCCTTGCCGGCATCGGCCAGGCCGGTGACACCGGCCAGCGCCACCGCCGGGTGCTGCTGCAGCAGATCTTCGACCTCGGCCGGCGCGATGTTGATGCCGGCGCGCTTGATCATCTCGGTGCTGCGGCCGGCAAACTGCAGATCGCCTTGCTCGGTGAGGCAGCCCATGTCGCCAGTGCGGAAAAACCCATCGGCCGTGAAGGCCTCGGCGTTCTGCACCGCGCTGCGGCCGGCATAGCCCGGTGTCAAATTGCCCTTGACTTCGATCAGACCCTGCTGGCCGGCGGGCTGCAGCGCACCGGTCTCGGCGTCGACGATGCGCACGGTGACGCCCGGCAGCGGCGGGCCCTGCACCTGCATGCGGCGGTGCAGCGGCCAGTGGTGCCAACTGACGCAGCAATTGCCGTAGGACTCGGTCTGGCCGTAGACATTGCAGATCTCGCGGGCGCCCAGCAGGTCGGCCGCTGCCGCCACATCCTGGGGCGAGCCGATGGTCAAGCCGGTGCGCAGGCTGGCGGTGCGCTCACGCTGGAAGCTGGGGTGGCTGACCATCGCCGCCGTCATGCCGGGCAGGGTGTAGATCGCGTTCACCGCATGGCGCTGGATCAGCTCAAGCGCGCCGGCCGGCTCAAAGCGCTCTTGCAGCACCAGCGTGCCGCCGTGGGTAAAAGTAGCGCAGGCGGCATTGGCCGAGCCATAGGACCAGAACAGCGGCAGCGACAGCAGCACCCGCTCGCCCGGCTGCAGGCCCTGGCGCTCGCCGATGTTGAAGCCGTTTTCGATCATCGCCGCATGGCACAGCGGCACCGCCTTGGGGTAGGCGGTGGAGCCCGAGGTGTAGAGGATCAGCGCCGCGTCGCCGCCGCGCGCGCCATCACCGGGCGGCAGCGTGCCGGCCAGCGGCGGATGGGCGCTGAGCCAGCCCTCGTAGTTCAGGGCGCCGCGCAGCGGCTGCGACCCCGCTGGCTGAGCACCGATCAGCACCACGCTGCGCAGTTGCGCAAAGTGGGCGTCATGCCAGTTGCCGGGGTCGGCCTGGGCCAACTGGGGCAGGATTTCCAGCAGGTCGTCGGCAAAGCTCTGATCGCCCAGCTGGGCCAGTGCAAACAGGGCCTGCACGGCGCTGTCCTCGATCAAAAAGGCCAGCTCCTTGGGCTTGGACCAGGTGCTGAAAGGCACCACCGTGATGCCCAGCGCGGCGGCGCCGAACAGCAAGGCCAGCCACTCGATGCGGTTGCTGATCAACAGGCCGATGCGGTCACCGCGCCGCAGCCCGGCACCCTGCAGCGCACCGGCCACCTGCCGGGCGCGTTGTAGCAGGTCGGCATAGATGAGCTGCAGATCGCCGGTGATCACCGCGAGGTGGCCAGGGTAGCGCTCGGCCTGTTCACGCAGCAGATCGAAAAGGGTGCGGCTATAGGGTGGGTACATGGTCTGGCCCGGTGGGTGATGGATTGAATGGACGGCTGAGGGATCAGCCGCTTAGTCGAGCTTCAATTGAATGCGCTCGGCCACTTCGCGCCAGCGCTGCACGTCGCGGCGCGTCAGCTCGCTGGTCTGCCGGCTGTCCAGATAGGCGGGCTCGACGCCGCGTGCCCGCAACTGGGCCTGCAGGCCGGGGTCGGCCAGCACGGTTTGCAGGTCGGCGCTGAGCTTGTTGACGATGGCCTGCGGCGTGGCGGCCGGCACCGAGAAGCCGTACCAGATGTCGGCATCAAAGCCGGCCACGCCTTCTTCGATCACGGTGGGCACGCCGGGCAGGTCGGGGTGGCGCTGCGGGCTGGTGACGGCCACGGCGCGCACCCGGCCGTCCTGGATCGTCGGCATGAAGGCCGACATCGCGCCAAACGCAAACTGCACCTCGTTGCCCAGCAGGCCCAGCACCGACGGCGCCGAGCCCCGGTAAGGGATGTGCACCACCTGCAGCCCCGTGCGGCTGGCAAACCACTCCACCGCCAGGTGCGGCGCGGTGGCCACGCCGGCTGAGCCGTAGTTGAGCGCGCCCGGGTGGGCCTTGGCATGGCTGATCAGGCCGCGCAGGTCCTTGACCGGCAGCGCCGGGTTGACCACCACCACCATCGGTGAATTGCCATAGCGGCCCACGGGGGTGAAGTCGCGCAGCAAATCCCAGCCCAGGTTCTTGTAGACCGAGGTGTTGATGGCGTAGGAGTTGACATACAGCAGCAGGGTGTGGCCATCCGCTGCGGCGCGCGCCACCGCATCGGCGCCCAGGTTGCCGGCCGCGCCGGGCTTGTTGTCGATGATCACGGCCTGGCCCCACAGCGCCTGCAGCTTGGGCGCGATCAACCGGGCCGACACATCGGCGCCACCCGGCTGGAAGCCGGCGACGATGCGCACCGGGCGGTCCGGGAAGGCAATCGCGCTGCCCACGCTGCCCGCGCTGCCCAGCAGCGCCACCAGGGCCAGGCCGATGGTCGCCCGCAAGGCTTGCCGCCTGGGTGCCTTGTTTGCAGCGCGCCCTGTGGGATGGGTCGTCATGGCTCAGCGCTTGGGCCAGGCCGCGACGGCCGTGGCCAGGGCCGGCGGGAACACCGGCTTGGGCTCACCGCCCTGCCACTGCAGGATCACCAGGCTGGCATCGGCACGGCGGCCGTTGGCGTCGAACTTCAGGCGCTGGCCCGGGAAGAAGCGCGCCGCGCCGCTGCTGCTGTCCATCGCGCGCAGCGCCTCGGCGATCTTCTTGGGGTCGGCCGAGGCGGTTTTCTCCATCGCGTCCTTCAGCAGCTCGATGTCGCCATAGGTGGAGATGCTGTCCTGCGTCATCCAGGGCTCGCCGGTCTTGGCGCGGAAGGT
>JANLZT010000272.1:0-3627 GCA_031366465.1 Betaproteobacteria bacterium
CATCAGCCACCCCTGGCTGGTGGCCGAGGTGCTGAGCGACAGCACCGCCGCCTACGACCGCGGCCGCAAGTTCGAGCTTTACCGCACCGTTGACACGCTCACCCACTACCTGCTGATCGAGCAGACCCGGCCCTATGCCGAACTGTTTTTCAAAAATCAGCAGGGCCTTTGGGTGCTGCAGCCGCTGCAGGCCGACGGCGTGATCACCATCGAGCGTCTGGGCCAGCCCTGGCCGGTGGCCAGCCTGTTCGAGGGCGTCGATTTCACGCCCGCCAGCCCCCCGCCCCCGCCTTGACGCGCCGGCCGGCCTGCGCTACCCCCCCCACCGCTAAACTGCGGCTCCGTTGCTGATCGATC
This sequence comes from Betaproteobacteria bacterium, assembly GCA_031366465.1. GTDB lineage: Bacteria > Pseudomonadota > Gammaproteobacteria > Burkholderiales > Burkholderiaceae_C > Pseudaquabacterium. Next base: position 358 of record JANLZT010000272.1, read on the forward strand.
GCCATGGCCACCACCCCCACCCCCCAGCCCACCGCTCTCACGCTGCACCAATCGTCCCGGGTGCTGGAGGTCGGTTTCGATGACGGCTCACTGTTTCGCATCCCCTTCGAGCTGATGCGGGTGTATTCGCCCTCGGCCGAGGTCCAAGGCCACGGCCCGGGGCAGGAGGTGCTGCAAACCGGCAAACGCCAAGTGGGCATCACCGGCATCGAGATGGTGGGCCACTATGCGGTGCAGCCCAACTTCAGCGACGGCCACAGCACCGGCCTGTTCGCCTGGGGCTACCTCTACAAGCTGGGTGCCGAGCAGGATGATCTGTGGCAGCGCTACCTGCAACGCCTGGCCGCAGCCGGCCTGGACCGCGACGCGCCGATGATCGACAAGTCCGGCGGCGCCTGCGCCAGCCACTGATCACAGCGGTCTCAGCCTGAGACAAGCAAATGGCCCAAACCCACTTCGGCTTCACCGACCTCGACGAGTCCGAGAAGGCTGGGCGTGTGCGCGGCGTCTTTGATTCGGTTGCCAAGCGCTATGACGTGATGAATGACGTCATGTCGATGGGCCTGCACCGCGCCTGGAAGGCCTACACCGTGGCGGTGGCCAACCTGGCGGCGGGTGACAAGGTGCTCGATATCGCCGGCGGCACTGGCGACCTGGCCCGCGCCTTTGCCCGCAAGGTGGGCCCCAGCGGCCTGGTGCAGCACACCGACATCAATGAGGCCATGCTGCGCACCGGCCGCGACCGCCTGCTCGACGAGGGCCTGTGCCTGCCCACGGTGGTCTGCGATGCCGAGCAACTGCCCTACCGCAGCGGCAGTTTCGATCTGGTCAGCGTGGCCTTCGGCCTGCGCAACATGACCCACAAGGAGATCGCGCTGGCCGAGATGTGCCGCGTCTTGCGCCCGGGTGGGCGGCTGCTGGTGCTGGAGTTCAGCCATGTTGCCGAGCCACTGCGCAAGCCCTATGACTGGTACTCGTTGAAGCTGCTGCCGCTGATGGGCAAGTGGATCGCCAACGACGCCGACAGCTACCGCTACCTGGCCGAATCGATCCGCATGCACCCGGACCAGGCCGCGCTCAAGGCTTTGATGAAAACCACCGGCTTCGGCCATGTCGACGTGCACAACCTGGCCGCCGGCATCGTGGCCCTGCATGTCGGTATCAAGTGCTGAGCGACTGACGCGGCCAGGCTGCCCCGTTGTAAGCGTCGCCCGCCTGCTGCGGCATCTGCCACGCTGGGCTGGTTTGTCCCCCTATGGTCGAGGCCCTGCGGCCCTTGGCGGCCATCGATCACCAGTACACTTCGGCGGGCATTTTGTGAAGCTCGCCTACCTCAAGCATGGCGCTGTTTCTGCCGCGCCGGTCACCGGTCAATGCCCCGCCAGGGGTCTGGAGCCCTAGAGAACATGAAGACCCAAGCACCCCTGTCGCAGCGCCCGGCCGTTGCCCAAATCAGCCTGATTGCGCTGCTTGCAACGGTGGCCTTGTTGGCCGCCTGTGGCGACAAGAAAGACAAAGCCGCCAGCCAGACCGCCGCCAAGGTCAACAAGGCCGAAGTCACGGTGCACCAGATCAACTTTGTGCTGCAGCAGCAGCGCGGCCTCAAGCCCGAGCAGACCGATGCGGCCAGCAAGCAGATCCTGGAGCGCCTGATCGATCAAGAGTTGGCCCTGCAAAAGGCCGACGACCTCAAGGTCGACCGCGACCCCCGGGTGGTGCAGCAGCTCGAGGCCGCCAAGCGCGAGATCATCGCCCGCGCCTACCTTGAGAAGGTCGGCGAGGCCGCACCCAAGCCCAGCGCCGAGGAGATCAAGAAGTACTACGACGACAAGCCCGCGTTGTTCAAAGAGCGGCGCATCTACAGCATCCAGGAGATCAGCATCGAGGCCAAGCCCGAGCAGATGCCGCTGCTGCGCGACAAGCTGGGGGCGGCCAAGAATGTCAACGAGTTTGTCGAGTACCTCAAGGCCAATGACTTCAAGTTTGCCGGCAACCAGGCGGTGCGCGCCGCCGAGCAATTGCCGCTGCAAGGGCTGGACGCCTTCGCCAAGATGCAGGACGGCCAGGCCGTCATCAACCAAGGTCCCAACGGCGTGCAGGTGGTGGTGCTGGCGGGCTCACGCAGCCAGCCGGTGAGCGAGGAGCAAGCCCGCCCGGCGATCGAGCAATACCTGCTCAATGAACGCAAGCGCAAGCTGATCGAAGAAGACGTCAAAGCAATGCGCGGCGCCGCCAAGATCGAATATGTCGGCAAGTTTGCCGAAGGCGCGCCAGGTGCCCCGGGCGCAGCCTCAGCACCGGCCGCCGCCGCCAAGCCGGTGGCGCCCGCCCCCGCCGCAGCGCCAGCCCCGGCGCCGGCCGGCAGTGCCGGCCTGAGCGCCAGCGACATCAGCAAAGGCATGGGCTTGAAGTGAGCGGTGCCGCCAAACACCTGGCCCCGCTGGCCTATGCCGCACTGGCCCTGGGCCTGTGCCTGGGCTGTGGCGGCATCAGCACCGCCCGGGCCCAGGCGGCGGGCGGCAACCCTGGCACCAGCAGCGCCAGCCCGGCCGCCAACGAGTACCGGCTGGGCTCGGGCGACGTGGTGCGCATCAACGTCTACCAGAACCCCGATCTCACGCTGGAGACCCGTGTCACCGAGGCCGGCATCGTCAGCTACCCGCTGCTGGGCGCCATCCGGCTGGGCGGTTTGACGGTTACCGCCGCTGAGAAGCTGGTGGCCGACGGCCTGCGCAGCGGCAATTTTGTCAAGCAGCCGCAGGTCACGCTGGTGGTGCTGCAGGTGCGTGGCAACCAGGCCGGCGTGCTGGGCCAGGTCAACCGGCCCGGGCGCTACCCCATCGAAGTGGCCGACATGCGCCTGACGGACCTGCTGGCGATGGCCGGCGGTACCGCCCAGGGGGGTGCCGACACGGTGGTGGTCACCGGCACCCGCAACGCCCAGCCCTACCGCATCGAGGTCGATCTGCCCACCGTCTTTGCCCCGGGCGGCGCCGGCCAGGACATCCTGATCGTCAACGGCGACACCGTCTGGGTTGACCGCCAGCCCCTGGTCTACATCTACGGTGAGGTGCAGCGCCCCGGCCCGATGCGGCTGGAGCGCGGCATGACGCTGATGCAGTCACTGGCCACCGGCGGCGGCCTCACGCAACGCGGCACTGAGAAAGGCATCCGCGTGCACCGCAAGGGCGCCGACGGCAAGGTGCAGGTCATCACCCCGGCGCTGGACGACAAGATGCTGGACGGCGACGTGGTGTATGTGCGTGAGAG
>JANLZT010000327.1:0-16563 GCA_031366465.1 Betaproteobacteria bacterium
TTGAAGGTTTGGGTGCTTCGTAACCAACCATGCTATCGACCTCTGGTCAGCCAACTCGCTTTGCGTTCAACCACTTACGCGCGCTGCCGAGGCGGAAAACCCCAAAGTAAGTGCCATTCCCCTTGAGGGGGCTGAGGCCGGACACAAACGGCGTGCCGTTTGTGCCTGCCGAAGGGCAGGGCCCCTGGCCCTGCGCGGCCTGCAAGGACGCCGAAGGCGCTACGGGGGCGGCTGATCAAGCCGGTGCGGGCTCGGCCTTGGCCTTGTCGCTCTTCTTGGGCGGCTGGATATCGAGCTGAACCTGCTCTTTGTCGTCGACATCCACCGTCAGCCGGCCCCCATCGACCAGCCGGCCGAACAACAACTCATCGGCCAGTGCCCGGCGGATGGTGTCCTGGATCAGGCGCTGCATCGGCCGCGCGCCCATCAGCGGATCAAAGCCCTTCTTGGCCAGGTGCTTTCGCAGCGTGTCGGTGAAGGTGACCTCGACCTTCTTCTCGGCCAGCTGGGCTTCGAGTTGCAACAAGAACTTGTCGACCACCCGCAGGATGATCGACTCATCCAGCGCCTTGAAACTGACAGTGGCGTCAAGCCGGTTTCGGAATTCGGGCGTGAACAGCCGCTTGATGTCGGCCATCTCGTCGCCCTGCTCGCGCGCCGTGGTGAAGCCGATGGTCGACTTGTTCATGGTCTCGGCACCCGCATTGGTCGTCATGATGATGATGACGTTGCGGAAGTCGGCCTTGCGCCCGTTGTTGTCGGTCAGCGCACCATGGTCCATCACCTGCAACAACACGTTGTAGACGTCCGGATGGGCTTTCTCGATCTCGTCGAGCAGCAGCACGCAATGCGGCTTCTTGGTCACCGCCTCGGTCAGCAAGCCGCCCTGGTCGAAGCCAACATAGCCCGGCGGCGCGCCGATCAGGCGGCTGACGGCATGCCGCTCCATGTACTCGGACATGTCAAAGCGGATCAACTCGATGCCCAGCACATAGGCCAGCTGCTTGGCGACCTCGGTCTTGCCCACGCCGGTGGGGCCCGAGAACAGGAAGGACCCGATCGGCCGATCCCCCTTGCCCAGGCCGGAGCGCGCCATCTTGATCGATGCGGCCAGCGCGTCGATGGCCGGGTCTTGCCCAAACACCACGCTCTTGAGATCGCGGTCCAGGCTCTTCAATTTGCTGCGGTCGTCGTTGGACACCGACGCCGGTGGGATGCGCGCGATCTTGGCAACGATCTCTTCGACCTCGTTGCGGGTGATGGTCTTCTTCTGCTTGCTCTTGGGCAGGATGCGCTGCGCGGCACCGGCCTCGTCGATCACGTCGATGGCCTTGTCGGGCAGGTGGCGGTCATTGATGAACTTGGCCGACAACTCGGCCGCCGCCTGCAAGGCGCCGAGCGCGTACTTGACATTGTGGTGGTCCTCGAAGCGCGACTTCAGGCCCTTCAAGATCTCGACCGTCTGCTCGACTGAAGGCTCGACCACGTCGATCTTCTGGAAGCGGCGCGACAGGGCCGCGTCCTTCTCGAAGATGCCGCGGTATTCGGTAAAGGTGGTAGCGCCGATGCACTTCATCGCGCCGTTGCTGAGTGCCGGCTTGAGCAGATTGCTGGCGTCCAGCGTGCCGCCCGACGCAGCGCCGGCGCCGATCAGGGTGTGGATCTCATCGATGAACAACACCGCATTGGGTTGCTCTTTCAATTGCTTGAGAACGCCCTTGAGGCGCTGCTCGAAATCGCCCCGGTATTTGGTTCCGGCCAGCAACGCGCCCATGTCGAGCGCATAGACGGTGGATGACGCCAGCACCTCGGGCACATCGCCCTGGGTGATGCGCCAGGCCAGGCCCTCGGCAATCGCGGTCTTGCCCACCCCGGCCTCACCCACCAGCAGCGGGTTGTTCTTGCGCCGCCGGCACAGGATCTGGATCACCCGCTCAACCTCGCTGTCGCGGCCGATCAAGGGGTCGATCTTGCCGTCCTTGGCCAGCTGGTTGAGGTTCTGGGTGAACTGGTCCAGCGGTGAACCCTTGCCCGAATCAGCCACTTCTTCCTTCTCGGCTTCGTTGCTGCCTGGCTCGCTGGCACCCTTGCTGGGCTCGGGTGGCTCACTCTTCTTGATGCCATGAGCGATGAAATTGACCACATCCAGACGTGTCACACCTTGCTGGTGCAGATAGTAGACCGCGTGCGAGTCTTTCTCGCCAAAGATCGCCACCAAGACATTGGCGCCGGTCACTTCCTTCTTGCCCGAGCCGGTTGACTGCACATGCATGATCGCCCGCTGGATCACCCGCTGAAAGCCCAGGGTGGGCTGGGTGTCCACCTCGTCACTGCCACTCACGGTGGGGGTGTTTTCCTTGATGAAGGTGGTCAGGCTTTTGCGCAAGTCATCGATGTTGGCCGCGCAGGCCTTGAGCACCTCGGCGGCGGACGGGTTGTCCAGCAGTGCGAGCAAGAGATGCTCGACCGTGATGAACTCGTGGCGCTGCTGGCGCGCCTCGACGAACGCCATGTGCAGGCTGACTTCAAGTTCTTGCGCAATCATGCGGCCTCCAAAATGCACTGCAGCGGATGCCCGGCGCGGCGCGCCGCGGCGAGGACGAGTTCAACTTTGGTGGCGGCGACGTCTTTGGAGAAGACACCGCAAACGCCACGCCCTTCGTGGTGGATCTTCAGCATGATGAGCGTGGCCAACTCAAGATCACAGCGGAAGTACTGCTGCAACACCATGACAACAAATTCCATCGGCGTGAAGTCGTCATTGAGCAACACCACCTGGTAAAGCTGGGGCGGCTTGGTACGGGCAGTCTTGCGCTCTGCCACCACGGCAACATCGCTGCCGCGGCGCGGCGCAACCGGCGGACTTGCAGGTGGCGTGGGTGGGTCTTGCTGAGGCATGGGTCATTCTATCGAGTCGCGTTGCTGGCCCTGGGTCGCATACGGATATTGCGCCCAATCCGCATTCGACAAGCCTTGAAAAGCGCCGGGCATGGCCGTTTGATGACAACCATAGCCGTTTCAGGGCGTAGCCCGGCTCCCGCAGCCCAAGAATTGCCAAAAATCCCAAGTCGCCACGCGCACAGGGCGCGATCCGCCGCCCGAGGGGGGTGCTGCCAAGGTTGTAGGGGATTTCCGACAGCACTTGGTCCAAGTCTCCGGATTGACGCTGGCAGGTCGCCGTTCTCAGAATTTGGCCAGTCCTCGGCTTTGAGGATGGTCTGGGAGTAAGCAATGCTGTTCGGTACCGTGAAGTGGTTCAACGACGCCAAGGGCTTCGGTTTCATCGAGCCCGAGGAAGGCGGCGCTGATGTGTTCGCGCATTTCTCTGCCATCGAGATGGACGGCTTCAGAACCCTCAAGCAAGGCAGCCGGGTCAGCTTCGAGCTGGTGCAGGGCCCCAAGGGCGACCTGGCCCAGGCGATCCGACCGGTGGCGATGGCTGCTGTGACCGAACAGCCCGCCTGAGGCGCCGTCCGGCCTGGCGGCGATTGCCGGCCAGGCCTGCACACGGATTCGGCAGGCGCCGTGGCGCGCCGATCAAGCCATGGTCCGGCAGTGAAGTGCGGCGCCCATCGCTGCCTACATTGACGACGACACCACACGGTCTTGGGGCTGTGATCGGGGCCGGTCGCGGCTCGTTCGACCATACTTTGCCCGGCAACGGACAAAGGATGCCCCATGACCCACAGTTTTGATCTGGCAGTGATCGGCGCAGGCTCGGGCGGCGTGGCGGCAGCCCGACGCGCGTCAGCGCTGGGTGCGCGGGTGGTGATCATCGAGGCCGACCGGGTCGGCGGCACCTGCGTGATCCGGGGCTGCGTGCCGAAAAAACTGATGATGTACGCGGCCGGCTTCGCCCAGGCCTTCGAAGAGGCAGCGGCTTACGGTTGGTCCAGCCAGCCAGCACGCTTCGAGATGGCACGTTGGGCCGATGCCAAGGCCGCTGAGACCGCGCGGCTCGAATTGGTGTATCGGCAGATGCTGCGAGATGCCAAGGTCGAGTTGGTTGCCGGCCGCGCCAGCTTGGCTGCGCCGGGTGTCGTGCAGGTGGGTGAGCGCCGGATCGATGCCCAGCGCATCCTCATCGCCACCGGCGGCGGACCAGCCGCAGATGCCCTGCCCGGCTTGGCGGCGGCCATGAGTTCCAATGAACTGTTGGACCTGCGCGAGCTGCCAGCCTCGCTGCTGGTGATTGGCGGTGGCTACATCGCCGTCGAGTTCGCCAGCATCCTGGCCGGCCTGGGTGCAGCCGTGACGCTGGCCTATCGCGACACCCTGCCCCTGCGCGGCTTCGACCAGGATCTTCGGCATCGGCTGGAAGCAGCCCTGCGCGGCCGCAACATCACGCTGGCCAGCGGTGTGGCCTTGTCAAGCCTGAGCCGCAGCCCGGCGGGATTCACCCTGCTGCGCGCTGATGGCTCGACCCTCAGCGCGGCGGCCGCGCTGAATGCAACCGGGCGGCGCCCCAACACCGGCGGCCTGGGGCTGGAGGCCCTGAGCATCGTGGTGAACGCGCGCGGCGCGGTGTGGGTGGATGCCGACAGCCGGACCTCGGTGCCTGGCGTCTGGGCGATTGGCGATGTCACTGATCGGGTGAACCTCACCCCGGTGGCCATCGCCGAAGCGCGGGCCTTTGCCGACACCGAGTTTGGCGCCCAAGCGCGGCGCATCGACCACCGCACGGTGGCCAGTGCCGTCTTCACCGACCCGCCAGTGGCCACGGTCGGCCTGACCGAGGCCGATGCCGCCAAGTTGGGGCCGGTCGACATCTACCAGTCTGACTTTCGGCCGATGAAGTCCGCGTTCGCGGGTGGCGCCGGCCGAAGCTTCATGAAACTGGTGGTGGACGGCCTCAGCCAGCGGGTGCTGGGGGTGCACATGATCGGCGCCGATGCGCCCGAGATCGTCCAAAGCCTGGCGGTGGCATTGACCTGCGGTGCCACCAAACACGACTTTGACCGCACCCTGGCTGTGCACCCAACCGCAGCCGAAGAGTTTGTACTGATGCGCCAAGCCACCCGGCGGCTGGACCCACAGCCAGCACCGGCCTGACGCCGGCACTGCCAGGCCCTCGACTCAGCCGGCAAGGCCGACGGTCAACGCAGCGTCGAAGCCCTTGGCAAGGTTGCCGGCCAGGGCTGCCATCTGGGTGGCGGCGGCGGTATCCCCGAACACGAAGTCGCTGGCCAAGGAAATCGCCGCGAAATGGGCCACGCTGGCGCTGTAGCCGCTGGCGTTGTTGAAGACCTCGGTACAAGCCGCCCGGGGCAAGGCCAGCTGCGAGGTTCTGATCGCGTTGGCGCCGCGGCTTGCCACCGCCAAGCTGCTGAACACCTCAAAGTGGATGTGCGGCCAGCGGCCGGGGTAGCAGCCCGGAAAGGTGGTCTGGAAGCTGACCTGCCCGGCATCGTTGGTGACCTGAACACCGCGCAGGTAGTTCTGCCGGGTCACGCCGCTGGAGTACATCGAATAGCGGCCCTCCCGGTCGCACTGCCACAGGTAGATGGCCCGGCCCGCCAACGGCGCGCACTGGCTGCCAGTGTTGACCAGCGTCAACGTCAGATTGAGCGGAACCCCGGCCGCGATGCCGCTCAGGCCGCCGATGCTGCTGCGGATGTCGGTACGCACGATGTCGCTCAGCGACAGCACATTGGCCAGAGCACCACCGGCCCGGTTGCTGCCATCACCGGGGAACGGGCCGGCGGTCGCGGCAGGGATCAATGTGCAGCCACTGCCGCCACCGCTGCCGCCATTGGTCGATGCCGCAGCGGCCTCGTCGGCTCTGACAGCACAACCACCCAGCGGTGTCAGGCCTGCCAGGCTCGCCACACCGGCGGCCAGCCGGCCCATCGTCCGACGCCGCTGCAAGCTGGTGGCATCGAGCGCCCGCTGTTCGTGCCATTGCGCGCTCAGCCGGTCCAGGTCGTGGCGCAGGCCATGCGGCGGGTGATCCGGGGGTGTCATCAGGGCTCCAGTTGCAGGTTTCGATGATGCGGCAAAGGCGTCTGGCAAATTGAAGCAATGGTTAGTAAGCTGCTTGCTGCCAGCTTGTTGAGCCCCTGACTGGTGACCATCAGCGGGCGCTTCAATCGGCGCACCGGCGGTTCTGCGCGGCCACGATACCGGCCCGAAGGCCGGCCCAGCCGCCGTGCCTTAGGGTGTTGCACCGAGCGGGCGTCACAATCTTTCACGCTATATTGGCGACCCACGCGGCACACAGGGCTGCAAGCGGCTCACGAGGCTGCCTTCTCAACAAGAACACGGAAAACCCGATCTCGCGCGCCGGGCTGTCTGGAGGACGAACAGTGGATTACGCTAGCCAGCAACGCCGACCCGGCAAACATCCCGTCGGGCTGATTGTGGTTGCTGCATTGCATGTGGCGCTGGGCTATGCCCTGGTCAACGGTCTGGGCCGCAAGATCGTCGAGGTGATGAAGGCGCCGATCGAGACCAAGATCATCGACGAGGTCAAGCCGCCGCCACCGCCGCCGCCCGAGAACCTGCCGCCTCCGCCCAAGGTGGCGCTGCCACCACCGTCCTTTGTGCCGCCACCCGAGGTGCAGGTGGCCACACCGCAGCTTGCGCCGGCCATCACCGTCACCCGTGAGGCGCCACCTCCGGCGCCCGTGACCATCGCCCCGGCACCGGCGCCCGTGCCGCCGCCCGCACCGGTAGCTGCGGCGCCGGTGGCCCCCCCGCCCAAGGTGGCGGCCGTGCCGGCCCGCATCGACGTGACATCCTGTGAGAAGCCCGAGTACCCCGCCGCCGCGCTGCGGGCTGATGCCACTGGCACCACCAAGATCCGCTTCACGCTCGATGCCAACGGCGCGGTGACCAAGGCCGAGATCGAAAAATCCTCGGGGCCCTCGCGCGAGCACCGCCTGCTGGACCGCTACGCCCTGGAGGCCCTGAGCAAATGCCGGGGCCGCCCGGGCACCGACGAAACCGGCAAGGCCGTGGGCGGCACCACCGTCTCGGTCGAATACGTCTGGAAGGTCGAGTGATTGCCGCGTGATTCCCAAGTGATTCCCTATTGGGCGGCAGCAAGGTCGCGCCCTTCCGTTTTCTCAGTCCCCGCAAGGCGCACACCGGCTTCACACACCCGGCGCCGGTCAAATTCTGGAGTGTCAACATGTCCCTGATGCAAATCGTGCGTGCCCCTTTGGCGGCTGCGTTGCTGGCCCTGGCCGCACTGGCCACCACCACCCTGCCAGCACCGGTGCAAGCCCAGGCCTCGGCACCTGCGGCCGCCGCCGCAGACGCCACGGCCGCCGCAACAGCAGCCGCACCGGCGCCAGTCGCCGCGGTTGCCAAGGAAGAGGTCAACAACCCCTATGGCCTGGATGCGCTGTGGCGCCAAGGTGACTTCGTGGCCCGCGGCACGCTGATCATCATGATCATCATGAGCATGGCCTCGTGGTACGTGATCTTCACCAAGCTGTTCGAGCAGAGCAAGCTGCTCAAGAGCGCCAACGCGGTGACCGAAAGCTTCTGGAAGGCCGGCAGCATGAAGCAGGCCGCAGGCATGCTGCCCGAGGCCAGCGCCTTCCGCTACATCGCCGAGTCGGGCGTCAAGGCCGACGAGCACCACGAGGGCACGCTGGTTGAGCAGATCGACCGCCACACCTGGATCACGATGAGCGTTGACCGCGCGGTGGGCAATATCCAGAGCCGCATGCAGGACGGCCTGGCGGTGCTGGCCACGGTGGGCTCGACGGCGCCGTTTGTCGGCCTGTTCGGCACCGTCTGGGGCATCTACCACGCACTCACGGCCATCGGCATCGCCGGCCAGGCCTCGATCGACAAGGTGGCCGGCCCGGTGGGTGAGTCACTCATCATGACCGCCTTCGGCCTGGCCGTGGCAGTGCCGGCGGTGATGGGCTACAACTGGCTGATCCGCCGCAACAAGACGGTGATGGAGCGGGTGCGCGCCTTCTCGGGCGACGTGCACAACGTGCTGCTCAGCGCCCAAAGGTAAGCCATGGCCATGGCGGTTGGGTCGCCCGACGGCGACGAGGACGAGATGAACTCGTCCATCAACACCACGCCCCTGGTGGACGTGATGCTGGTGCTGCTGATCATCTTCCTGATCACCATCCCGGTGGTGACGCAGAGCGTGCAACTGCAGTTGCCCAAAGAGCGCAACGTGCCCACCCAGACCAAGCCGGAGAACATCCTGCTGGCGGTGAGCAAGGACGGCGACGTGTACTGGAACACCCGCAAGATGCCCGACATCGAGAGCGTGGTCAAAGAACTGAAAAAACAGTCGATCAAGGACCCGCAGCCCGAGGTGCACATCCGCGGTGACCAGGACGCCAGGTATGAGAGCGTGGGCCGCCTGGTGGTGGCCTGCCAGCGCGCCGGCATCGCCAAGGTGGGCTTCATCACCGAAGCCCCGCCGAACCAATAAGGAAGCCTGACCATGGCCATGCAAGTAGGCGGCGGCGGCGATGACGACGCGCCGATGATGGACATCAACACCACGCCGTTGATCGACGTGATGCTGGTGCTGATCATCATGCTGATCATCACCATCCCGATCCAGACCCACGCGGTCAAGATGAACATGCCGGTGGGCCCGAGCAGCGCGCCACCCAAGCCACCCGAGATCGTCCGCATCGACGTTGATTTCGACGGCACGATAGGCTGGAACGGCGTGATCGTCGCCGACCGCGCCGAGCTGGAGAACCGGCTGGCGCAAGTGGCCGCCCTGCCCGACCAGCCCGAGGTGCACCTGCGCCCCAACAAGCTGGTCAGCTACAAGGTGGTGGCGATGGTGATGGCCAGTGCCCAGCGTCTTGGCGTGACCAAGATCGGGTTGGTCGGCAATGAGCAGTTCTTGAATTGAGCCTGACGATGATGAAACTGCCTTACCTGGGTGCCGCGCTGCTGCTGGCTGCTGCGGTCAACCTTGCACAGGCCCAGTCGCTGCGGCCCGAAGTGGGTAAGCCGCTGCAACAGGCCTATGACCTGATCAAGGCCGGCAAGGCCAAGGAAGCCTTGGCCAAGGTTCGAGAGGCGGAAGGCGCGCCGAACAAGACGGCCGCCGAATCACTGCAGATCGATCGCATGAAGGCCTCTGCAGCCCAGCGCGCCGGTGACAACGGCACCGCCATCCAGGCGCTGGAGTCGGTGTATGGCAAGGTGGGCGGCGGCGAGCAAGGCCAGGTGGCTGAGCAGTTGGCCAGCGCCTATGCTGCTGCGCGCGACAACGCAAAGGCCAGCCAGTGGGTACAAAAGGCGCAAGCCGCCGGCAACAACAGCGGCACGATCAAGCAATTGCATGCCTACCTGCAGGGCAACAGTGGCGACTTTGCGGCCATTGCCCGGGACGCGTCAGCAGCCGTTGCCGGCGCTGAGCAGGCCGGGCGCAGGCCCGAAGAAGCCGACTTGCTGCGGCTGGCCGACGCCCAATTGCGCACCGGCAACGCCGCAGGTCAGGCTGCGACGCTGGAAAAGCTGCTTTTCAACTATCCCAAGAAAGACTACTGGGCCATCTACCTGGGCCGGCTGCCGCGCAAGAGCGGGTTCTCTGACCGCTTCTCGCTGGATGTGATGCGCCTGAAGCTGGCCACCGGCTCGCTCGGCAAGACCGAAGAGTTCATGGAAATGTCTCAGCTGGCCCTGCAAGCCGCGCTGCCCGCCGAGGGCAAAGCCATCGTCGACAAGGGTTTTGCGGCCGGCGCCCTGGGCACCGGCGCCGAGGCCGAGCGCCACAAGCGCCTGCGCGATCTGGCCAACAAACAAGAACTCGAAGGCAAGGCCTCGGTCGAGCAGCGTGCGTCGGCAGCCCTGGCCGCCAAGGACGGCAATGACCTGGTGCAAATCGGCTACACCTACGCCACCATGGGCCAAGCCGACAAGGCCATTGCGCTGATCGAGCAAGGCATCGCCAAGGGCGGCTTGAAGCGCCCTGAGGATGCCAAGCTGCGGCTGGGCCTGGCGATGCTGCAGGGGGGCAAGAGCAAAGCCAAGGCGGTCCAGGTCTTGCGCAGTGTGCAAGGCGCCGACGGCGCGGCTGATTTGGGGCGGCTGTGGGCCCTGTACGCCAACACCCAGGGCTGAGCGTCACCGCCACTACCCACCGCAGCACCGGCCCCTTGGCCCGCAAGCTGGGCCGGGCCTGACCCACCACATCGCAGGCCATGTCACTGCCCTTTGTCGAAGATCTCGGTCACGGCGTCTTCGCCATCGACACCGGGTTTCACCGGCCGCGTTTCGATGCGTCCTTCCTGCTGGTCGAGCGCGGCCGGGCCGCCTTCATCGACACCGGCACCAACTTCGCCATCCCTCGCCTGCTGGCCGCACTGCACGATCTCGGCCTGAGCCCGGCCTCGGTTGACCATGTCATCGCGACCCATGTGCACCTGGACCACGCTGGCGGCGCGGGCTTGCTGATGCAATCACTGCCGCAGGCTGTGTTGCGAGTCCATCCACGGGGCGTGCGCCACCTGATTGACCCGGCACAGCTCTACCAAGGCGCCCTGGCGGTTTACGGCCAGGCCGAGATGGACAGCGCCTATGGCAGGCTGCTGCCAGTGCCTGCCGAGCGGGTGCAAGCCAGCCATGACGGGCAGGTCATTGAGCTGGCGGGGCGGCCGTTGGTCTTGATCGACACCCCCGGGCATGCCCGCCATCACCACTGCATCTGGGACGCCCGCAGCGCCGGCTGGTTCACCGGCGACACCTTTGGGCTCAGCTACCGCGAGTTCGACACCGCTGCCGGCGCCTGGGTGATGCCCAGTTCCACGCCTGTGCAGTTTGACCCGGTGGCCCTGAAGCATTCGATCACCCGCCTGTTGGCCCAAGAGCCCGCCTGCATCTACCTGACCCACTACGGCCGCGTGACCGACATCCCGCGCCTGGTCGGCCTGCTGCTGGTGCAGATCGACGCCATGGTGGCGCTGGCCGAGTCCTTGAAAGCAAGGCCTGACCGCCACAGCGCTTTGAAGGCCGGGCTCAGCAGCCTCTACCAGACCCAGTTGCAAGGCCACGGCGTGCTCGATGTGCCGGCCCGCCAGGCCGGCCTGTACTACCACATCGAACACTCCCCCCAGCCCCTGGGCATCTGGCAGGACCGCCGCGCCGGCTGACAGGCGGCTCAGGCGGCTCAGTCCCGCAAGGCCTGGGCTTGGCGGGCCAGTTGGGTGATGCGGGCCCAGTCGCCTGAGGCCACCGCGTCCGCTGGGGTCAACCACGACCCCCCGCAGACCTTCACATTGGCCAAGGCCAAAAACTGCGGCGCGGTCTCGATGCTGATGCCGCCGGTCGGGCAAAAGGCAATGTCAGCGAACGGGCCGGCCAAGGCCTGCAGCATGGCCAGACCACCGGCTTGCACCGCCGGAAAGAACTTCAAGAAGTTCAAGCCGTCGGCCTGGGCTGCCATCACCTCACTGGCGGTGGCCACGCCCGGCAACAAGGGCAACCCGATCTCACGGCAGGCCTGCCCCACCAGCGGGGTGTAGCCCGGGCTCACAGCAAACCGGCTGCCGGCATCGCGGGCCGCCCGGGCATCGGCCGGCGAGCGCACTGTGCCCGCGCCCACCACTAGCTCGGGCAGTGCCTTGGCGATGGCCTCTATGCACTGCAGCGCCACGGCGCTGCGCAAGGTCACCTCCAGCACCTTGACGCCACCGGCCAGCAAGGCTTGCGCCAGCGGCACGGCATCCGCTACCCGCTGCAGGACGATCACCGGGATCACGGGGCCATGGCTGGCCAGGCTGAGGGTGTCTTGCATGGTTTGTTCGTGGGGCAGTTTGGATCGGGCAGAGGGACAGGACAGGGAGCCAGCGCGGCCGGCTTCAAACCCAGGTGACGGCGCCTTCTTCGGCACTGCGCACGGTGCGGCGCATGCCGCCAAACAGTTCTCGCCCCAGGTCGTGGGCGTTTTCTTCGGCCTGCTCGGCTGACAAAGCCGCCAGCGGGCGCGCCGCCCAGTCGGCCGCATCCACCAGCACCTCCAGCCTGCCGGCCAGCGCATCCAGCCTGACGATGTCACCGTCGCGCACCCGTCCCAGCGGGCCACCGGCCAGTGCCTCGGGGCTGACATGGATGGCCGCCGGCACCTTGCCGGATGCGCCGCTCATGCGGCCGTCAGTGACCAGCGCGACCTTGAAACCCCGGCCCTGCAGCACCGCCAGAGGTGGCGTCAGCTTGTGGAGCTCGGGCATGCCATTGGCTTGCGGCCCCTGGAATCGCACCACCGCCACCACGTCACGGTCAAGCTCACCCGCCCGGAAGGCCTGGTGCAGCGCCTCCTGGCTGGTGAAGACCCGCGCCGGGGCCTCGATCACATGCCGGTCCTCGGGCACCGCCGAGACCTTGATGACCGCCCGCCCGAGATTGCCCACCAGCAGCTTGAGCCCGCCACTGCCCGAGAACGGCGCCTCAGCGTTGCGCACAATGGTGTCGTCGCCCGGCGCCTTGGGCAGGGCCGGCCAATGCAGCACCCGGCCGGTCGGGCTGTCGGCCAGCGCGGGTTGACGGCCATAGGCGGCCAGGCCACCGCTGGCCACGGTCATCACGTCGTCGTGGAGGTAGCCGGCCTGCATCAACTCCCGCAAGACAAAGCCGGGCCCACCTGCGGCCTGGAACTGGTTGACGTCCGCGCTGCCGTTGGGATAGACCCTGGCCAGCAAGGGCACGGCGGCGGACAAATCGGCAAAATCGGTCCAGTCGATCAACATGCCGGCGGCCCGCGCCACCGCCACCCAGTGGATCAAGTGGTTGGTCGATCCGCCGGTGGCCAGCAAGGCCACCATCGCATTGACGATCACCCGCTCATCGACCAGTTCACCAATCGGCGCGTAGCGCTGACGCCGGGTGATGGCCAGCAGGGCCGCCACGGCCTCGCGCGTCAAGGCCTCGCGCAGGCCGTCGTGCGGGTGCACGAAGGCGGCGCCCGGCACATGCAAGCCCATCGCCTCCAGCAGCATCTGGTTGCTGTTGGCGGTGCCGTAGAAGGTGCAAGTGCCGGCACCGTGATAGGCCGCCTGCTCGGCCGCCAGCAGCGCGTCACGCCCCACCAGGCCCTGTGCAAACTGCTCGCGCACCTTGGACTTGGCACCGTTGGACAAGCCGGTGGACATCGGCCCGGCCGGCACGAACACGCAGGGCAGGTGGCCGAAATGCAACGCCCCAATCAGCAGACCGGGCACGATCTTGTCGCACACCCCCAGCAGCAGCGCGCCGTCAAACACATCGTGGGTCAGCGCCACGGCGGTGGCCATGGCGATGGTGTCGCGCGAGAACAGCGACAACTCCATGCCCGGCAAGCCCTGGGTGACGCCATCGCACATCGCCGGCACGCCGCCAGCCACCTGCACGGTGGCGCCCAGGCGCTTGGCTTCGTCCCGGATCAGCGCCGGGTAGCCCTCGTAGGGCTGGTGGGCCGACAGCATGTCGTTGTAGGCGGTGACCACCGCCAGGTTCGGGCCGCGCTCGGCCACCACCCGCAGCCGCTGATCGCCCGGCAGCGCGGCAAAGGCGTGAGCCACATTGGCGCAACCCATTCTCTGCGCGCCGGGCGGCCGATCCTGCAGGCGCTGGATCCGCCCCAGGTAGGCTCGCCGCAGCAGCAGGCTGCGCTCGCGGATACGGTCGGTGACTTCGACGATGGCTTGTTTCATGGTTTGGTGTCGTAACTGGCTTTTCAATTATTGAGTAACTTGGTTACATCGTCAATGCCCTGCAGCTTTCCAGCCAGGGTCTGGCATGCTGGGGAGCATGACCGCCCCGACCCGCCGAGACCCGGCCCAGATGTTGGAGCAGGTGCGCCAGCAATGGGGTGGCGGCCAGGATTTGTGGGTGTTCGGCTACGCGTCCTTGATCTGGCGGCCCGAGTTCGATGCGGCCGAGCACCGGCCCGCCTGGGTGCACGGCTGGCACCGGGCCCTGCGGATGCGGTCTCGCGTCAACCGCGGCACGCCCGAACAACCCGGCCTGGTCTACGCCTTGGTTTCAGGGGGTGTTTGCCGGGGCATGGTCTACAGGCTGCCACGGCACCAGGCGCACGATGAGCTGCCCAAGCTGTGGCAGCGAGAAATGCCCAACGGGGTGTACGACCCGCGATGGTAGCGCTGCCGCACCGCGCATGGGGATGTCACCGCGCTGGCTTTCACCCTCAGCCGGCGCAGCCCCAATTTCACCGGCCGTCTGGACGACCACGAACTGCTTCACATCCTGCGCACCGCCAAGGGCCGCTATGGCAGCACCTTGGACTACCTGGTGCGCACCGCACTTGCGCTGCGCGAGCACCGGATGTGTGACCGGGAAAGCGAGCGGCTGTTGGCACTGGCACGGCAGCAAGGCTTGGCATGACGCGGCCAGCCCGGACGCCGACCCTGCGCTCAGCCGTTGCGCGAGCTGGAGGGTTCGGCCAGCGCCCCGACTTTGCGCACCGCAGCCAGGTCGGCCTCGGTATCGACGTCGATCAGCACGCCCGGGTCACCCAGCTCCAGGCCCACCGACGGAAACCTGGCGGTGACCCGGCGCGCGCCCTCGTCACCCTTGAGCTGCACCAGCTCCGAGTACAACTCGGCTGCAAAGCCGACCGGGTGGCCCCGGCGGCCCTGGTACTGCGCATAGACGATGGGCGACTGCGCCAAGCCCTTGGCCACCGCAACCAAGGTGCTTGGCCTGACCAGCGGCATGTCGCCAGGCAACACCAACCATCCATTGGCGTGGGGCCGCGCAGCCACCCCGGCAGCGATCGAATAGCCCATCCCCAAAGTCGGGCTGCCCGCGCTGCGCACCTCGGGTAGCAGCACCAGATCAAGCCGGGCCACCCAGCGCGCGGCTTCAGCGGCCAGCTTGTCGGTGGTGACCACGACCACCGGCAGCTGGCTCTCGATGGCGTTCGAGATCGTGCGCCCGAGCAGGCTCATGGCGCCCAGGGGCTGGGCCAGCTTGTGGACATTGCCCGCAAACCGACTGCCGCGTCCGGCAGCCAACACGATGATGGCAGGTAGCTGTTTCATGGCGACTCGTTTTCTGCGCGCTCCCTCCAACTGCCCTCGGCGCATCTGGCTTTAAGCATGGCGCCAGCTTGGCCGGACCGACAGTCGTAGCTTCACCTAAGTCCTTACACGTAAGGTCCACCACCATCGGGTGCGACCCGGGGTAGTTGCCGCATCAAGCCGGTGCGACGGACGGCATACTCGATGCATGGACCACCGCATCGCCGACCTTCGCAAGAGCTACGAGAGCGCTGAACTGGACGAGGCCGGGGCCGCGCCGCAGCCCTTGTTGCAATTCGAGACCTGGTTGCAACAAGCCATCGACACCAAGCTGAGCGAGCCGAACGCGATGACGCTGGCCACCGTCGGTGCCGACGGCCGCCCGTCCACCCGCATCGTGCTGATCAAAGGGGTGGATGAGCGGGGCCTGGTCTGGTACAGCAACTACCAAAGCCGCAAAGGCCAGGAAATTGCCGGCCGCCCGGTGGCCGCACTGCAATTCCATTGGGTCGACCTAGAGCGCGTGGTGCGAATCGAGGGCCCTGTCGAGCGCGTGTCTGACGCTGAATCTGACGCCTACTTCGCCAGCCGGCCGCTCGATTCGCGCCTCGGCGCCTGGGCATCACCACAGAGCCAGGTCATCAACTCGCGTGCGATGCTGGTGGCGCAGGCCGCCCGCTATGCCGCTCAGTTTGCGCTGTCACCGCCCCGGCCACCGCACTGGGGCGGCTTCAGGTTGGTGCCCGACTACTGGGAGTTCTGGCAAGGACGCAAGAGCCGGCTGCACGACCGGCTGCGCTACCGCCTGATCGACGGCCGGTGGTTGCGGGACCGCCTGGCGCCCTGAACGCCAGGCCAGCCATGGCCCGGCGCCGTTACCTCAAGCCCGCACCCGGCGCGCAAACGTGGCTTTGAACTTGGCGACCTTGGGCGCCACCACATGGGCGCAATAGCCCTGGCCGGGGTGATTTGCAAAATAGTGTTGGTGATAGGCCTCGGCGGGCCAGTAGTGGGTCTCAGCGGCCAGCTCAGTCACCACCCGACCCTTGAGCGCAGCGTTCAACTCGGCCAAGACCGACTCGGCCACCTTGGCCTGCGCGGGCTGGTGCCAATAGATGCCCGAGCGGTATTGGGGGCCGACATCGTTACCTTGGCGATCCAAAGTGGTTGGGTCATGCACCACGAAGAAGATTTCCAGCACCTCACGCAGCGGCAAGCGATCAGCGTCAAAGCGCACCCGCACCACCTCGGCATGGCCGGTCTGGCCGCCACAGACCTGCTCGTAACTGGGGTCCTGCAGGTGGCCGTTGCAATAGCCTGACTCGACGCCCAGCACACCATCGACCAGCTCAAACACGGCCTCGACGCACCAAAAACAGCCGCCGCCCAAAGTGATGATTTCTTCCCGCATGCCCCAAGCTCCGGTGATGAAGTCGCATTGTCTGCTGCGAAGCCAGGCCGTGGCCCACAAAGCGAAACCCCCACGAACCTGACGGTTCGTGGGGGCGGGCGGCCGATGGCTGCCATGTGGGGATCCGGATGAATTTGTCCGGGGCCCCGTTTCATGCAGAGACTGCACGAAGTGGTGTGCCTTCCGCAGAAGGCA
>JANLZT010000357.1:0-2243 GCA_031366465.1 Betaproteobacteria bacterium
CACAAACCTTTCCCGGGTGAACACGACCACCACGACGCTGCGCATGATGACCATGGGCAGGGCCATCCCCACACCCCACACGAATCACCCTGGGTGGTCTGGCTGCCGCTGGTGCTGCTGGCCATCCCCTCGGTGGTGATCGGCTACTTGACGATTGGCCCGATGCTGTTTGGTGATTTCTTCACCGATGCCATCGTGGTGCACGGCGAGCACCACCACGCAATGAAGGAATTGGCGGCCGAGTTTCATGGCGCTGGCGCGATGGCATTGCATTCGCTCACCTCCTTGCCCTTTGTGCTGGCCTTGTCTGGGGTGGTGTTGGCCTATGTCTTCTACATGGTCGCGCCCAGCATCCCGGTGGCCATTGCCAGGGCCCTGGCACCGCTGATCCGCGTGCTGGAGAACAAGTACTACTTCGACTGGTTCAATGAGCATGTGCTGGCGGCCGGTGCCCGCCTGCTGGGCCGCGGCCTGTGGAAGGGCGGTGACATGGGCCTGATTGACGGCGTGATCATCAACGGTGGCGCGCGCATGGTGGGCTTGGCGGCCAACCTCACCCGGCTGGTGCAGACCGGCCATGTCTACTGGTATGCACTGGTGATGCTGCTGGGCGTGTTTGGCCTGCTCACCTGGCAACTGTGGCCCGCGTTGTCCGGCCTGGCTGGCCGTTGAAACGGCGGAGATAAAAGTATGGGCTTTGGACTTTTGAGTGTTTCGATCTGGCTGCCAATTGCCTTTGGCGCCGTCTTGCTGGCCTTGGGCCGGGATGACAACCCGGGCGCTGCCCGCTGGCTGGCACTGGTGGGCGCGGTGGCCAGCTTTCTGGTCACGCTGCCGCTGATCACCGGTTTTGATGTTGGCAGCGCCGCGCTGCAGTTCCAAGAGAACCTGCCCTGGATCGAGCGCTTCAATGTGCGCTACCACCTGGGGGTGGACGGCATCTCGGTGTGGTTTGTGCTGCTCACCGCCTTCATCAACATCATTGTGGTGATAGCGGCCTGGGAGGTGATCACCGAGCGCGTGGCGCAGTACATGGGCGCCTTTCTGATCTTGTCCGGCCTGATGGTGGGCGTGTTCTGTGCGGCCGACGGCCTGCTGTTCTATGTGTTCTTCGAGGCCACACTGATCCCGATGTACATCATCATCGGCGTCTGGGGCGGGCCACGGCGGGTCTATGCGGCTTTCAAGTTTTTCTTGTACACGCTGGCCGGCTCGCTGTTGATGCTGGTGGCGCTGGTTTTTCTGTACTTCAAATCGGGTGGCAGTTTCGAGATCGCCAGCTGGCACAAGCTGCCACTGGGTTTGCAGCAGCAGGCCTTGCTGTTCTTTGCCTTTTTCGCAGCGTTTTCGGTCAAGGTGCCGATGTGGCCGGTGCACACCTGGCTGCCCGATGCCCACGTTGAGGCGCCCACCGGTGGGTCGGTGGTGCTGGCGGCCATCATGCTCAAGCTTGGCGCCTACGGCTTTCTGCGCTTCTCGATGCCGATTGCGCCCGATGCCTCGCGTGAATACGCCTGGTTCATCATCGCGCTCAGCCTGATCGCGGTGGTCTACATCGGCCTGGTGGCATTGGTGCAGCAGGACATGAAGAAGCTGGTGGCCTACTCATCCATCGCCCACATGGGTTTCGTCACGCTGGGCTTTTTCATCTTCAATGAGCTGGGCGTCTCGGGCGGCCTGGTGCAGATGATCAGCCACGGCTTTGTCTCGGGCGCGATGTTCTTGTCGATTGGCGTGCTCTACGACCGGGTGCACTCGCGTGACATCGCGGCCTATGGCGGCGTGGTCAACACCATGCCCAAGTTTGCGGCCTTTGCGCTGTTCTTCACGATGGCCAATTGCGGCTTGCCCGGCACCGGCGGCTTTGTCGGTGAATGGATGGTGATCCTGGGCACGGTCTCGGTCAATTTCTGGCTGGCCGCGATTGCCGCCACGGCCTTGGTCTTCGGTGCTGCCTATTCGCTGTGGATGTACAAGCGGGTCTACTTTGGCGCTGTGGCCAATCACCATGTGCGAGCGCTCACTGATTTGACGGCTCGCGAGTTCGGCATCATGGCCGTGCTGGCGATTGCCACCTTGTGGATGGGCGTCTACCCCAAGCTCTTCACCGATGTGATGCATGTGTCGGTCACCGAGCTGCTCAAGCATGTGGCGGCGTCCAAGCTGCAGTGACCCTAGGCACTATCAACATGACTGCAATGAACTGGCTGGCTGTCTGCCCCGAGGCCCTGCTGCTGCTGATG
>JANLZT010000394.1:0-5211 GCA_031366465.1 Betaproteobacteria bacterium
GTCGACCGGCACTGCCAACACGCGCTGCACCGGCATCAGCGCCACCGCCAGCGTCGCGCGCACCGGCTCGACGAGCTTGAAGCGCGAATCGGCGACCATCAGGAACAGGGCCAGCGCGGAGAAGAAGACGAGCTTGGTCAGGGCCGAAGGGCCCTGGCGAAAGAACGGTGGAGGGGTGCGGTCGAGCGTGCCCAGCGGCATACACCCGCCTCAGTGATCAGTGAACCAGAGATTGTCGGCGCCCGCGGGGGCGGCGATCGCCGGAAAAGCGGTCACTCTGAAGTGAAGATCGACCCCAGCCGCTCCATCCGCTCGAGCGCCATGCCGCAGCCGCGAACCACGCAGGTCAACGGGTCCTCGGCGACCAGCACCGGCAGCCCGGTTTCCTCGGCCAGCAAACGGTCGAGGTCGCGCAGCAGCGCGCCGCCGCCGGTGAGCATCATGCCGCGCTCGGCGATGTCGGCACCGAGTTCGGGTGGCGTCTGTTCGAGCGCGTTCTTCACCGCCGAGACCATCTGGTTCAGCGGGTCGGTGAGCGCTTCGAGGATCTCGTTGCTGCTGATCGTGAAGCTGCGCGGCACGCCTTCGCTGAGATTGCGGCCCTTGACCTCGATCTCCTTGACCTCGCTGCCCGGGAAGGCCGAGCCGATGCTTTTCTTGATCAGCTCGGCGGTGGGCTCGCCGATCAACATGCCGTAGTTGCGGCGGATGTAGTTGATGATGGCCTCGTCGAACTTGTCGCCGCCCACCCGCACACTGCCCTTGTAGACCATGCCGCCGAGCGAAATGACGCCGACCTCGGTGGTGCCGCCGCCGATGTCGACCACCATCGAGCCCGAGGCCTCGCTCACCGGCAGGCCGGCGCCGATGGCGGCGGCCATCGGTTCTTCGATCAAAAACACATCGCTGGCACCGGCGCCGAGTGCTGATTCGCGGATCGCCCGGCGCTCGACCTGGGTCGACCCGCAGGGCACGCAGATGATGATGCGCGGGCTGGGCCGCAGCACTGAGCGCGGGTGCACCATCTTGATGAACTGCTTGAGCATCTGCTCGGTGACGGTGAAGTCGGCGATCACGCCGTCTTTCATCGGCCGGATGGCCTCGATGTTGCCGGGCACCTTGCCCAGCATCGCCTTGGCTTCCTTGCCCACCGCCTGGATGGTCTTCTTGCCCTGGGGGCCGCCCTCATGGCGGATCGAGACGACCGACGGCTCGTCCAGCACGATGCCCTTGCCACGCACATAGATCAGCGTGTTGGCGGTACCGAGGTCGATCGCCAGATCGGTGGAGAAATAACTGCGCAGGAATCCGTACATGGGACAGTCGGGCGGCAAGGACCCGCAGCGGGCCGGGGCCCCCGGCGGCAACGAGGCGGGGACGGGGTGAGGGACGGGTTTGTGGACGGGTTGGTGAAGCTACCGCCGGCACCTGTGGCCAATGGGGGCATCCGATGCTGGACAGCGGCCCAGGGCAGACATCCGCAGCAGGCGCCAGCGCAACGGGATAACCATAGATAATACCCCATCACCCCCTATACAAAGGGTTACGGCCCTGGCTGCCGGCCCCCCTGACCCATGGCCCTGACCCTGCAGGACGCGCGCCGGATTGCCCATCTGGCGCGGCTTGAACTGTCGCCCGAGCAAGCCCCGGCCATGCTGGCCCAGCTCAACGGTTTTTTCTCCATCGTCGAGCAGATGAGCGCGGTCGACACCACCGGCGTTGAGCCGCTCTACACGCCCCTGTCGGCGGTGCAGGCCGTCACCCTGCGCCTGCGCGCTGACGTGGTGACCGAGACCGATCAACGCCAAGCCAACCAGCGCAGCGCGCCGCTGGTCGAGGACGGACTGTTCCTGGTGCCCAGGGTCATCGAATGACGCTGCACCAGATGGGCGTGGCCGAGCTGGGCCGCGCGCTGGCCGACAGATCGGTGTCCAGCCAAGAAATCACCCAGCATCTGCTGGCCCGCATCGCCAGCCATGGCGAGCTGGGTGCCTTCCTGCAGGTGGACGAAGGCGGCGCACTGGCCGCCGCCCGGGCCGCTGACCAGCGCCGGGCTGCTGGCGAGACCGGCCCGCTGCTGGGCGTGCCGATCGCCCACAAGGACATCTTTGTGACCCGCGCGATGCCCACCACGGCGGGCTCGAAGATGCTGGCCGGCTACCGCAGCCCGTTTGATGCCACGGTGGTGGCGCGGCTCGGTGACGGCCTGCCGGGCGAGGCGCCTGGGGCCGGTGCGATCAGCCTGGGCAAGCTCAATTGCGATGAGTTCGCGATGGGCTCGGCCAACGAGAACTCGGCCTTCGGGCCGGTGCACAACCCCTGGGATCTGGCCCGGGTGCCGGGTGGCTCGTCGGGTGGATCGGCATCAGCAGTGGCCGCGCGCTTGCTGCCGGCGGCCACCGGCACCGACACCGGTGGCTCGATCCGCCAACCGGCCAGCTTCAGCGGCATCAGCGGCATCAAGCCGACCTATGGTGTGTGCAGCCGCTACGGGATGATCGCGTTCGCGTCCAGCCTGGACCAGGCCGGCCCACTGGCCCGCTCGGCCGAGGATTGCGCCCTGCTGCTGTCGGCGATGAGCGGCTTTGATGCCCGCGACGCCACCAGCGCCCAGCGCCCGCCGCAGGATTTTCATGGCCAGATGCTCAAGCCCCGCGCGGGCGCCACGCCTGGCAAACCGCTGCAGGGCTTGCGCGTCGGGCTGCCGGCCGAGTTCTTCCCGGCCACCTTGGCAGCGGGCGTGGCCGACGCCGTGCAGGCCGCGCTGGCCGAGCTGGCGCGCCTGGGCGCCACGCTGGTGCCGGTCAGCCTGCCGCGCACCGAGCTGTCTATTCCCGTCTACTACATCATCGCGCCGGCCGAGGCCAGCTCCAACCTCAGCCGCTTCGACGGCGTCAAGTTCGGCCACCGCGCGGCCCAGCATGGTGACCTGCTCGACATGTACAAGCGCAGCCGGGCCGAGGGCTTCGGGCCCGAGGTGCAGCGCCGCATCATGATCGGCACCTATGTGCTCAGCCATGGCTACTACGACGCCTACTACCTGCAGGCCCAGAAGCTGCGCCGCATGATTGCTGACGACTTCCAGCGCTGCTTCGGCCAGTGCGATGTGATCGCCGGCCCGGTGGCCCCCAGCGTGGCCTGGAAGCTGGGCGCCCAGGATGCCGACCCGGTGCAGGCCTACCTGGCCGACATCTTCACGCTGCCGGCCAGCCTGG
The DNA here is from genome assembly GCA_031366465.1 of Betaproteobacteria bacterium. Taxonomy (GTDB): domain Bacteria; phylum Pseudomonadota; class Gammaproteobacteria; order Burkholderiales; family Burkholderiaceae_C; genus Pseudaquabacterium. Next base: position 3,216 of record JANLZT010000394.1, read on the forward strand.
CCGGCCTGCCGGGGATGAGCGTGCCGGCCGGCTTTGCCTTGGCTGAGGACGGCAAAGCCATGCCGGTGGGCCTGCAATTGATTGGCAACTACTTTGGCGAGGGCCAGTTGCTGCACGCCGCGCACGCGCTGCAGCAGGCCACCGACTGGCATCGGCAAACGCCGGCCGGCTATTGAGATGATGCGATGAGCAACCCGCCCCTGATCCGCGGCTACGAGGTCGTCATCGGCCTGGAAACCCATACCCAGCTGTCGACCCTGAGCAAGATCTTCTCGGGCGCCAGCACCGCCTTTGGTGCGGCCCCCAACACCCAGGCCTGCGCGGTGGATCTGGCGCTGCCCGGCACCCTGCCGGTGATGAACCGCGCGGCGGTGGACCGCGCCATCCGCCTGGGCCTGGCGGTGGGGGCCAAGGTGGCGCCGCTGTCGATCTTTGCGCGCAAGAACTACTTCTACCCCGACCTGCCCAAGGGCTACCAGATCAGCCAGTACGAGACGCCGGTGGTGCAGGGCGGCAGCGTGAGCTTCTTGCTGCACGGCCAGCCGCGCACGGTCAAGCTGACGCGCGCCCACCTCGAAGAAGACGCCGGCAAAAGCCTGCACGAAGGCTACCAAGGTGCGGATGGCAAGCCCTGCAGCGGCATCGACCTGAACCGCGCCGGCACACCGCTGCTGGAGATCGTGACCGAGCCCGACATGCGGTCCTCGGCCGAAGCCGTGGAATACGCCAGGGCCCTGCACACCCTGGTGATGTGGCTGGGCATCTGCGACGGCAATATGCAGGAGGGCAGCTTCCGTTGCGACGCCAATGTGTCGGTGCGCCGCCCCGGCGCGCCCTATGGCACCCGGCGCGAGATCAAGAACCTGAACTCCTTCCGCTTCATGCAGCAAGCCATTGACTTCGAGATTCAGTGGCAGATCGACCAAATCGAGGACGGCCTGAGCGTGCAACAGGCCACCGTGCTGTTCAACCCGGACACCGGCGAGACGCGGGCCATGCGCACCAAGGAGGACGCCCATGATTACCGCTACTTTCCAGACCCTGACCTGCCGCCGCTGGTGATCTCACCCGAATGGATCGCGGCGGTGCGGGCCAGCCTGCCCGAGCTGCCGGCGGCGATGGCCGGCCGCTTCCAGGCCGCCGACGGCCTGCCCGCCGACGCTGCTGCGGTGATGACCCAGAGCCTGGCATTCGCCCGCTATTACGAGGCCGCGCGCGACGCCTGCGGCCAGCCCAAGCTGGTCGCCAACTGGCTGATGGGCGAGCTGAGCAAGCGCTTGAACGCGGCCGGCCTCGGCATCGAGCACAGCCCGGTGGATGCGGCCACGCTGGCCGCGTTGATCGGTCGCATCCACGACGCCAGCATCAGCAACAACGCCGCCAAGCAGGTGTTCGAGGCGCTGTGGGCCGGCCAGGGCAGCTCGGTCGATGCGCTGATCGAGGCCAAGGGCCTGCGGCAGATGAACGACAGCAGCGCATTGGGGGCAATCGTCGATGCGGTGATCGCCGCCAACGCCAAGTCGGTGGAGGAGTACCGCGCCGGCAAGGACCGTGCCTTCAATGCCCTGGTCGGCCAGGTGATGAAGGCCAGCAAGGGCCAGGCCAACCCGGCCCAGGCCCATGATTTGCTGAAGGCCCGGCTGGCAGCGCTGGGCTGACCCGGGGCCGGCACGGGCCCGCTCAGGGCGCCACGTTGCGCACGGCGGTGGACGTGTTGTTCAGCGCCGCTGCGGCCTTGGAGGGGCCAGGCCCTGGGGCGGCGCCGGTGGCGGTAGCCGGCCCCGGCAGGGCCGGGGCCGGCCCCAGCGACCCGGGTGCCGCGCCCGCCCACAGGCGGCGCAGCCGCTCCAGCTCTACATCGTGCAGCTTGTTGATGCGCACCAGCTCGGCCTCCTGGTTGGACGCCGCCGCGCGCTGGGCGTCGACCCCGGCGTCATTGCCGTCCAGGGCTTGCTTCAAGCGCAGCGGCATCTGCCGGCCCTTGAAGAACTCGGCC
>JANLZT010000431.1:0-4138 GCA_031366465.1 Betaproteobacteria bacterium
TATGACTATGCGGTCTACGGCAGCCTGCACGGCCAGGTCGAAACGCTGAGCCCCGATGCCCTGGGCGACGCCGACCGCAACCAGGGCCTGGGCGCCGATGCCACCTGGTACCGGGCCCTGGTGCGGGCCGACGCCAGCACCTTGCAGGCGGCCGGCAAGCCGCTGGCGGTGCTGCCGGGGATGGTGGGATCGGCCGAGATCCGGGTCGGCCACCGCTCGGTGCTGAGCTTTCTGCTGCGGCCGATGATGAAGGCGCAGGAGGCGTTTACTGAGCGCTGAGCCCGCGCCGAGCAGGGCCCTGCGGCCCTGCGAGTGGCGGGCGAAGGCTCTGCCCGCATGCTTGCGGGCAAGCTCTTGAGGCCATCGAGCAGGGCCCTGCGGCCCTGCGAGAGGCGGGCGAAGGCTCTGCCCGCATGCTTGCGGGCAAGCTCTTGAGGTCGGGCGTGCTTTCACGCGCGAGCCCTTAAAACTACGCTGCGGACATCAAGGCCGCCGGCACGTCGGCGCCACCCAGCGGCTGACGCTGGTTCCGATGCTTCTCGATCACGCAGAAATGGTGCGACGCGTTGTGTCACCCAGGCTGGCGGTGAAACGCAAGGCAGCGCTCGGCTCGGGCAGTTCATGACCCCGTCACCCACAGTGATCTTCATGAAGGGCATGTTCCAGCCCAAATTGAGTTTGCCGTCTGTTGGATGCCGATGCGGGACTCAGCTTTGTGGCAGGCAGACCGGCTCAACCCCCGGGACCGCGCCCAGTATTGTGTCTGGCCGAGACTGTGGTGGGCCGTGGGGCTTGGATACGTGGATCATCCGGGCGGATCAAACAGTCTCCAGCACGCGGATTGTCCCGCTCCGCAGCCTTTTGTATCGCCGAGGTCGATCCGCATCGGCCGACACAAGACCATGCTGGGGGGGTGGGAGGCACGGGTTTTCTTAGGCTGTGGCACGCGGGATGTCACCGATTGGCCATGTCACTGGGCCGGCAGCAGGGCAAAATACTGTATAAATAATCAGCTTTGGGTGTCATGCAGGACCCCGTTGGCAGCTGATTGCTTCCAGGTATGCACGCTACCGGTAGTGCTTGATGGGTTGAGCGGCCCTAGATACAGTGTGGTTTGGCTCTTAGAATGAGCCCATGACTATTCGGAGCTAGGTCAGCAAACACCTAGTTCCAAAAAGGGGAAGGTCTGAAAGCGGTAGGACGCTGACAGACCTTCAGGTGCAACCAAAGCCCCCGACCAGGGCGCTCACCGACAGCGAGCTTGAGCTGACGAGGAAGGACAGAACATGCGTGTAGCACCCGCCCGGAGGAGAGCTTGATCTGGCCTGCTCGCTGCAGGCCATTGCGAGCCTGCAGCGAGCAGTTTAAGCAGCCCAAACCGGCTGCGTCTAGGGGTGACCCCTCAGACCGGCGGAAATTATTGTGCGCTGCACAAAACACGACACTGTCTGATGGGTTGTTGAACCTGCACGCTTTACGGAGTCCATTCCAATGGCCAACACCCGTCAAATCGGCCGCGATGCACGCACCGGCCAAATCATCCCGGTGCGCGAAGCACAGCGTCGGCCCAGCACCACCGTCGTCGAGACGGTCCCGGTACGCAAGTCGGCGGCGCCCGGCAAGCCGAAAGTCAAGTAGGGCAACAGGGTCAGGACAAGCCTGACTCCGGGGGCGGTTTCGACTGCCCCTCTCTGACATTACCCTTCAACGGTCAATGATTGACCAAGGAGTTTTCTATGGAAAACGGGATCTATCACGTTCGCTTTGCCTCCTCAGTCGGTGGTGCCGGCGAGGGCCTTGCTGTCGTTAAGGACGGCGCCGTCAATGGCGGCGACCCTGGCTACTTGTACTTGGGCCAGCTCACGGCCGTCGGGCGAGCACTGAACGGCCAGCTTCAGGTGCAACGCTGGAATCCGGGCACCGTGTCGGTGTTCGGATCACTCGGCAACTTCGCACTCGACCTGACGGGGCAGTCGTCTGCAGCCAATGACAGCTTCACCGTCAGTGGCGGCATCATCGGCCAACCCAACCTGAAGATCACTATCACAGGGCGCCGGCTGGCCGCTGCCGCCTGATCGGCAAAGGGGGCGGCTTCGGCCGCCCTTTTTGTTCCGAATGAACACGTTTGGCGACGCTGATGACCGCCCCAGCGTTCTGCCTCGGAGCCGGGAAATTTGGGGCCTGATGATGTCGAAGAAGCATATGAGCAGCTCACACGCAGCGGGACAACGATCCTCTTGCTAAGTGTCACCTTTTTGCATATCCTGAAAGAGAAAGGATTGACACCGTGGCACGCAAAAACTCCTTGCAGGACCAGATCGAGGCCCGAGTCACTGAGCGCGGCGACGCGGTGTATTTGACGCGCGAGTTCAGCGACCTGGGCGCCAAGCGCCAGGTCTTGCGCGCGTTGGCCAACACCGTGGCTGCCGGCCGGCTGGTGCGGCTGGGCTATGGGGTCTATGGGCGCGCGGAGCGATCCCCGCTGTCGGGACAACCGATGCTCGCCGCGCAGCAAGGCTTCGTGGGCGCGGCGCGCCAGGCACTGACCAAGCTTGGCGTGGCCTGGGAGCCGGGCCAGTGGGAACAGGCCTACAACGACGGCCGCTCCACCCAGGTGCCCGCCAACGCCGCTGCGCGCGTCAAAGGGCGGTTTGTCCGGCGCCTCTCATATCGCGGCAAGCCGCTTCTGCTGGAACGGTAAGTTGTGACGGTGACTGTCCCGATAGAACTGCGTGCGACCCAGGATTTTTTCGGATTCCTTCGCACCGAGCCCATCGAAAAGGATTGGCACGTCATTCGGGCCATGAAAGCCGTCTGCCAGGTTGACAGCGGCATATTCCGCCTCGTGTTTGCCGGCGGCACCTGCCTGGCACGCGCCCACAAGCTGGTGCAGCGCATGTCCGAGGATGTCGATTTCAAGGTGGTCTTGCGGGGTGCCGCGCCTACCAGCGCCAACCAGCTGCGCAAGGAGCTGGGCGCCCTGCGAGACCGGATCACGGCAGGCCTGCAGGCGGCCGGCTTCGACGCCGATCCAGCGAACACCGCCCAGGTCAGGTCGCGCGACGCCAACCGGTACACGGTCTACAACTTGATGGCCGGACCGGCCGATACCCGTCCAGTCCCCCTTCGCGCCACCCTTCAGATCGAGCTGAACTACGCCCATCTGCGCCTGCCATCGGTCCGCTTGCCGGTGGCTTCATTTGTCGCTGAGGCCTTTGCCAGGCCCCCGGAAATCATCGGTATTGACTGCGCCAGCGTCAACGAAACGGCCGCCGAGAAGCTTGTTTCACTCACGCGCCGCACCGCGATGGAGATTGCCGGCCTCAGCCGGGCACCCGACCCGACTCTGGTCCGCCACATCCACGACCTGCACAGGGTGCGCGACCACATCGACCGCGCCTTGGTGGCCACCTTGGCGCGCACGATCTCGGTCCAGGATGCAGAGGAATTCGCCCATCAGCATCCTGCCTATCGGGATGACATCGCCGCCGAGACCCACAAGGCTCTCGCATTCCTGAACGACGACCCGGCCGTCGCTGCGCGCTACGACAGCTTTGTGGCGGCCATGGTCTATGGCCTTCAGAGCCCTTTCAGGGATGCCATGGCGACGGTGTCGGCGCTGGCGGAACAGGCTTGGGCATGACAGTGCGGGCCCTCAAGACCCTCTGAAGGCGACACCCGTGCGGGCGGCAAAGCCGCGCCGCCTTGGCTTGCCGCTTGACCCCGATAACGGCTGGCGAAGCGGGTGATTTCGGCTGATTGGCAGAGGTCTGCGGGGCGTCTACTGCTGTCCATGATGCCGCTGCCGACCCCATCTCAAGCGCCGCGCCCGGACCGGCGCGTGGCCCTGGCCTGGGCGTTGGCGTTGGCTGCTCTGGCGCCAGTGGGCGCGTGGGCGGCCTGCGTGGACGAGGACCGCAGCGAGCCGCCCGCCGCCGCCAGCGCCGCCGCGCCGGCCGGCATGGCCGACAAGGCGGCCGCATTGCCCCCCGAGCTGGCGCCACGCCGCCAATTGCAAACCCTGGTGCAGGACGCGGTGCTGCGCAGCAACGGCATCGGTGCGGCCCGCCTGCTGGCCGAGGCCGCCGACCAGGACGTCGAAGAAGCCCGCGCGGCCAAGAAGCCAATGGCCGCGCTG
>JANLZT010000520.1:0-3050 GCA_031366465.1 Betaproteobacteria bacterium
TCTTTGCCACCGACGACACCTGCACCCATGGCGCGGCATCCTTGTCTGAGGACGGCTGCATCAGCGGCCACCAAGTGGAATGCAGCTGGCACAACGGCAGCTTCGACATCCGCACCGGCGCCGCCTGCAACAGCCCCTGCACCGAGCCGTTGAAGAGTTGGCCGGTGCAGATCGTCGATGGCCAGGTCTGCGTGCCGGCGCCCGGGTCGGGGCTGGAAAGCGCCACATGACACCCCTGCCCGCCGGCTTTGACTACATCATCGTCGGCGCCGGTGCCGCCGGCTGCGTGCTGGCCAACCGCCTGTCGGCCAACCCGGCCTGCCGCGTCGCCTTGATCGAGGCCGGACCGTCCGACCGCCACTTTCCGCTGAGCCTGAAGACCACGCTGCCGATGGGCAACATCTTCTTGCTGCCGCATGCACGCACCCACTGGCAGCATGCCTTCACCGGCGGCCCGGGAGTGATGGGCAGCATCCCTTGCCCGCGCGGCAAGCTGTTGGGCGGCAGCACGTCCGTCAATGGCACGGTCTACATCCGTGGCCATCCGCTGGACTACGACGACTGGGCGGCCCAGGGCAACCCGGGCTGGGCCTACGCCGATGTGCTGCCCTTCTTCAAGCGCCACGAGCACTGTGACCGAGGCGCCCCAGCGCCGAGTCGTATGCGCTGAGCTGGCGCACCGTGCCGCGTGTGCTGCTGGCGCCGCTGCGCTATGCCCTGGGCCGGCGCGGCATGCTGGCGTCCAATGCCGCCGAGGCATGCGGATTCATCCGCAACCGGCCCGGGATGGACCGGCCCGAGGTGCAATACACCTTCATGGTGGGCATCATGTGTCGGCAGCGGCGTCCGATGTGCCAGGCAAAGCGCTTCGTGTACAGCGGGTTGTCGGCCAGCCAGTCCAAGCGCTCGCGCTTCACCTGGCCGCAGCGTTGATATAGAACGCGCCGAACTCCGCACCGGCGTGACAACCCGCGCACGCGGATCGCCAAACACACCCTTGATCGGTTCAAGCGGACGAAAGCCTGTGAAGCGGTAGGTGTCGGACAGGCGCCGACGAGCAGGTGACTTGGCCATCCAAGCACGATGCTCTTTTGGAGGCCTCTTGAAAAGCAGCCAAACCCAGCAACCATGCTGGCTACGGGCCGCCTATGCCCCGTGTTCAGGACGGTTTGATCAAGGTGGTCACGAGATCACGGTAACGCGGCACGCCATAACGGTTGTCTGGCCCCCAGAAGCGCTGCTGGGCCACCACCTTGAGCCCGGCGTCCTCAGCGAGACGGCGGAAGAGTTCACCGGACATGTTTGATCGCCAGCCGTCGTCGTCCTTGATGACACCCATCGACAGCAGCGCATAAAGCCTTCGCAGCCACTTGGCGTGCGAGCGCACGCCGCCCAGCCACAGCCAGGCATTGGCCCGCCCCGCATGATGAATGCAGGCCCGGCCACCGGGGACGAGTACACGGGCCATCTCGCGCATGTAGCTGGCGATGTGCTCGGGCTCCATGTGCACGAAGGAATCGAAAGACCAAACGAAATTTACGTTGTTGTCGCGGGCGCCCGGCAGGGATTGACCATCCGTCACGATGTAGTCGATGTTTGGCCAGGACTGGAACTTCTTGCGACAGTACTCGACGCACTCGGGGCTCAGGTCGACCAGGATCAGCTTGCGGCAGCGTGGCAGCAACAGTTCAGACCAGCGGCCGCGTCCGGCGGCGATCTCAAGCACGGTCATGTCCGCTGTGACGAAGGGCACGATGAATTCATCGACCAGCGCCTTCTTCCATTCGGCGTAGGGAACCCCGAGCACGCGGGCCTGCCCGTCCCACTCATCGCCGTCGGCATGCCACTCATGGATAGCCCATAGCTCACGGTTGGCCTCGATCGTATTTTCATAGTCGATACCGAACCGCTTCTTCACCTCAGTCATCTCGACGTCCCCTCAAAGTTAAACGCAATAAATGACGCATTATCAACAAGGTGCAGCCACCGGACAAAAGCACACGCGCGTCGAAGGCGCTGTCCCGCAGCCGCTCGGCGGAGGCGATCACGCGCAAAAGACGCTCCACCCGCTCACCGTCCTGCGGCTTGAAATCAGATGCAGTTGACGGGTTGAAGCGCTGATCCCACTCACCCGCCCCCGAAGGCGCTGGCCGATACCGAACGACGCACTGACACAGGTCAAAGCGGCAAGGTCCTGGCCACCCGGAAACCGATGTTGTTGTTGCGGTTTACCGGCCCCAGCCAGAAACGCGCAGCCGAGCGCAACACCCCTGGAGGATCGTCCCAGGCACCGCCGCGCACCACGCGGCCCCGGCAAGCCTTGGACTCGTGGGCGCTGCCGTCGCTCGGCGCGTTGGCATAGGGCAAGTAGCAGTCTTGCACCCACTCCCACACATTGCCCAGCATGTCGTGCAGGCCCCAGGCGTTTGGCCGGAAGCTGCCCACCGGCGCCGCGTACCAATGGCCATCCTTGCAGGCGTGGGGCTCGGTCCAGGCGCGGCCGCGCGGCCCCTTGGTCCTGTCGGTGCCGTTGGCATAGGTGCAGGCCATGCCAGGATCGTCGCCCCATGGCCGGCCCGTGGTGCTGCCGGCGCGTGCTGCGTATTCCCATTCGGCCTCGCTTGGCAGCCGCCAACCCTTGACGCCGCTTTGCTGGTCGAGCCAGCCGACGTAGGCCTGCGCGTCCACCCAGCTGACGCAGACCACCGGTTCGTTGTCCTTCTGGCGCCAGCCCGGCTCGCGCCAGCTACGGCCAGCGCGCCAGGCCCAGGCGGGGTCTTCGGGCTCCCAGGTGAAGCAACCCGTTGCCAGGACGTTGCGCTCGGCCTCGGTCAAGTAGCCGCTGGCGCGCGTGAACTGCCGCCACTGCGCCACCGTCACTTCGGTCTTGCCAAGCGCCAAGGGCTTCACGCGCACCCGCCGCTGCAGGCCTTCGTCGTCGCCCCGCTCGGGCTCGCCCACCGGGCTGCCCATCATGAACTCACCGCCCGGGATCATCACCATCTCAGGGCAGGCGTCGCAGTCGCGAGACGCCGCCGCCGACGCGGTCA
>JANLZT010000590.1:0-7608 GCA_031366465.1 Betaproteobacteria bacterium
GCTGGAGGTGGCTGTGGCCGACACCGGCATCGGCATTGCCGACGCCGACCAGGCGGTGGTCTTCGATGAGTTCCGCCAGGTCGGCCGCCACTACACCAACAAGCACGAGGGCACCGGCCTGGGGCTGGCGCTGACCAAGCGTTTTGTCGAGCTGCATGGCGGCAGGCTGGCGCTGCGCAGCGTGCTGGGCCAGGGCTCAGTCTTCACCTTCACCCTGCCGATGCATCAAGCAGCGAGCCCGCCATGACAAAAACCATCCTGATCGTCGAAGACAACGACAAGAACATGAAGCTGGCGCGCGACGTGCTGCAGGCCAAGGGTTATGCCACGCTGGAGGCCGTCAACGGCCTGGACGGTGTGGCGCTGGCACTGGCACACCGGCCCGACCTGGTCCTGATGGACATCCAGCTGCCCGACATCAACGGCATTGAGGCGCTGCAGCGCATCCGCGCCGATGCCGGCTGCGCGGCTATTCCCGTGGTGGCCTTCACCGCATCGGTCACGCCGGGTGACCGCCACCGCATCAGCGCCGCCGGCTTCAGCGGTTTTCTGGGCAAGCCCATCGAGCTGAAGAGCTTTCTGGCCACGGTGCGCCAGCAGTTGGGCGAGGCCCCCTGATGCGCACGGCCGCCCGCATCCTGGTGGTGGACGACACGCCGGCCAATGTGAAGCTGCTGGTCGATGTGCTGGCGGCCCAGGGCTACGCGATGTCGTCAGCCACCAATGGTGCCGACGCGCTGGCGATGATCAAGTCCGCGCCGCCCGACCTGCTGCTGCTCGACATCATGATGCCGGGGCTGTCGGGCTACGAGGTCTGCCGGGCGCTGCGGGCGGATGCCGCCACCGCGCTGCTGCCGGTGGTGCTGTGCACCTCGCTGGACGCCACGCAAGAGCGCGTCAAGGGCATCGAGGCCGGCGCCGACGACTTTCTCACCAAGCCGGTGAACCGGGCCGAGCTGCAGGCGCGGGTGAAATCGCTGCTGCGCATCAAGGCCCTGCAGGACGAGGTGCAGGCCCAGGCCGCGCAACTGGTGCAGTGGAATGCCACGCTGGAACAACGGGTACAGGACCAACTGGCGCAGCTAGAACGGCTGGGCCGGCTGAAGCGATTTTTCTCGGCGCCGCTGGCCGAGGCCATCATTGCCGGCGGCGACGAACTGCTCAAGACCCACCGGCGCGAGATCAGCGTGGTCTTCATCGACCTGCGTGGCTTCACCGCCTTCACCGAAAGCGCCGAGCCCGAGGAGGTGATGGAGCTGCTGCACGACTACCACGCCGCGATGGGCGCCATCGTGGTGGCCCACCAGGGCACGCTGGAGCGCTTTGCCGGTGATTCGGTGATGGTCTTCTTCAACGACCCGCTGCCGATAGACCGCCCGGCCGAGGCCGCAGTGCGCATGGCGCTGGCGATGCAGGCTGCCTTCGTGGCGCTGGGGCAGGCCTGGCACAAGCGGGGTTTCAGCCTGGGCCTGGGCTGCGGCGTGGCGCAGGGCTATGCCACGCTGGGCACCATCGGCTTCGAGGGCCGCTGGGACTATGCGGCCATCGGCAATGTCACCAACCTGGCGGCCCGCCTGTGCGGCGAGGCGGCGGCCGGCCAGGTGCTGGTGGACCGCAAGATCATGGCCCGCATCGAAGCCCTGGTCGAGGCCCAGCCGGCCGGGCCGTTTGTGCTCAAAGGTCTGGCCCAGCCGGTGCCGGCGTTTGCGGTGCGGGGCTGGTTGGCGGGGTGAGCGCGCTGGGCCCTGGCGGGGTGACCCCCAACGATCTGCGGGCAGCGATGGCTGCCTGACCAGCGGCGGACGGTGGCAGACAAGCCATCGCCTTGAACGGCGCAGCGCCCCCGTGAGCCGGATCGAGTCCAAGAACACTCCGCCGGAAATGGCCGTTCGCCGGATGCGCCGCGACCTGGGCTAGTACTCCGACCCATAAGTTTCGAAACATGATGAAAACGATGGATTCGTTTGCCAGGCTAGGCGCAAACCACAGCCATAGCCTTTGCTATGGCGAGGATTTGCAACGACACATGGCGGACGAAGACACGTTTTCATGTTTCGAAATTTGTGGGTCGGAGTACTAGCGATGTGGCGGCTAGCGCAGGCTCTCGATCTCGGTCTGGCGGCCGGCCAGCAGGTCGAACATCGCCACGCAGCGGGCCAGGTTGGACAAGCGGTGTTGCTCATTGCGGCCCAGCCGCAGCCGGCGCTGGGCCAGCAGGCTACGGTAGCCCCAGCGGCCCGGCCCCAGGCGCTCGATGGTCACCGCCCATTGCGTCTCGCGCGGCGCCACCAGCAGCAGGCCGAACATCCGCAGCTCGCCCAGGTTCTCCACCTGCAATTGCAGCCCGTCGGGGCTGGCCTTGACCAGCCGCATGCCATAGGGCGACAGCTGGGACGAGCGGTTGTCGTTGTGGACAAAGTTCAGCTCGATGCCCTGGCGCAGCTCGCTGGCGCTGAAGTCGGGCCGCGGTTGCTGGCTGCCCGGGGCGTCCACCGCAAAGGCTTCCTTGAACAAGGGCAGGCGCTTGCGGTCGGTGAACGACCAATAGCTGGCCCCCTTGAGCGCCGAGATCGCCCCCAGCCGGGTCAGCAGCGCGTCGATGTCGGCCGGGCCCAGGAAGCTGGCGGTCAGGCGCACCACCAACTCAAAGTCACGGCCCTGCAGCACGCCGCAGTCGGGCACCAGGCCGTCGCGGTGGCCGTCTTGCAGCCAGCTTTGCACCAGGGCCGGTTTGTCGGGCGCCGGGTAGGCTGGCGGCGCAGCATGGCCACACAGGCCGGCGGCGGCATCAGCACCGGCCCGCGCTGCCAGGCCCAGGCCCACCAGGCCGCAGCTCAGGCCCCACAGGTTCGGCCACAGGCCACGGCGCGAACAAACTGGCTGGGTCTTGCTGCCGGGCGTTGTTGGGGTGGCCTGGGCGACCGCCTGGCTGCTGCGGCGTTGCTGCTGCTCGGGGTGTTGCGCCAGGCCCATCGGCACAGGATAAGGCAAGCCGGTTATGGGCGCCGCAGGTTCAGGCGCCGAGCGCGAGCTGTTGCTCGATCGCCAGCGCGGCGCCGGTCAGCGCGGCCAGGGTGTCGGTGATCAAGGCGGTGGGCACGGCCTGCAGATAGCCGCGAAATCGGCCCTTGGCCTCGAAGCGATCCCGGAAGGCCGAGCTGAAAAAACGGTCGGCAAAGCGCGGCACGATGCCACCGCCGATGAACAACCCGCCGCGGGCGCCCAGGGTCAGCACCACATTGCCGGCAAAGCCGCCCAACAGCGCGCAGAACAGGTCCAGGGTCTGGCCGCACAGGCTGTCGCTGGCGGAGCTGGCGGCGCTGGTGTCGCTGGCGGCGCTGGTGTCGCATCCCAAGGCGATGATCTGCGCGGCCGTCAAGGCGGACGGCGACCCGCCCAGCACGGCGCCCAGCGCCTGGTGCAACACCGGCAGGCCGATGCCCGACAGCAAGCGCTCGGCCGAGACATGCTCAAAGGCCCGCCGCACCTGGGCCAGCACCGCGCTTTCCAGATCGTCGGCCGGGGCCAGCGTGGCATGGCCGCCCTCACCCGGCAAGGCGACCCAGCCGCTGCGGGTGCGCAGCACTGCGCCAACCCCCAGGCCAGTGCCCGGGCCCACCACGGCCAGCACGCTGCCGTCGGCTGGCGGGTGCGCGTTGACGCCGTTGCCGAGCCGATGACGGCGCAACCGGGCATCGCCCAGGCAAGGCAGGGACAGTGCCAGCGCCTCGAAATCGTTGAGCATCAGCAGGCTGTGCAGGCCCAGTGCGGCCTGCACAGCGGCCCGCGAGAACGCCCAATGGCTGTTGGTGAAGGCTATGCGGTCACCGGCCACCGCCGTGGCCACCGCAAACGCGGCGTGGCAGGGCGCCCGGTAGGCCGGGCCCAGCTCGGCCTGCAGTGCGGCCAGGTAGGCGTGCGCGGCTTCGGCCGGGCCGGCATGCTCGGCGACCGCCAATTGGCGCACCTGGGCCACGGCCTGGCCAGGCCCGTGCAAGCAAGCAAAGCGCGCATTGGTGCCGCCGATATCGGCGACCAGGTGGGGATAGAAGGCGGGGTCAGGGCTGATCGGCATGGGCGGGGTTGGCATCGACTTGCATGTCCAGTGAGGCGCTTGGACGGGCGGATGGATGGGCGGATGGATGGGCGGATGGACGGGCGGATGGACGGGTGGAGCGGGGACTGGGGCGCACAACAAGGCCGCTGCGCTACCAGGCGCCCTGCGCCCGCAGCCAGGCCAGCTTGCCGGCATAGCGCGCTTGCAGACTGGTGCTGGGGCTGTTGTCGATGGCGCGCTGCAGCTCACGCTGGGCCAGGCCGGTCTGGCCTTGCCGGTGGCTGACCAGCGCCAGCGCAAAGTGCAGCTCGTGGGTGTCGCCGGTGATGCGCTGTTCACGCTGCAGCAGGTCGCGCGCTAAGGCCCAGTCGCCGCGCGCCATCGCCGCCTCGGCCTGCTGCAGGTACTGGAAGGGCGCGGCCGGCTCGGCGGCCTGGCGGCGCGCGGTCCAGCGCTGGGCTTCGCCGTCGCGGCCCTGGGCCTGCAGCACCTGGGCCAGGTTCCACATCGTCGCCACCTGGTGGCCGTCCTGGGCCAGCAGGGCCTCATAGGCTGCGGCGGCGGCCGCCAGGTGGCCGGCACGCTGGTAGACCACCCCCAGGGTGTTGAAGGCCGGCCAGAAGGCGGGGTCTTGCTGCAGCGCTTCACGCACCCAGGCGTAGGCGCTGGCGGTGTCGCGGCGCGCCAGCGCCTCGGCGGCACGGTTGTTCATGAACATCGCCAGCACGGTGCGCTCGTCGATGGCCACGGTGTGCAGGCCGCGCAGGTCCTCGGGTGGCAGGAAGTCGATCAGCAGCCGGTTCGGATCGGGCCCCAGCGACACCGCCTGCCAACTGCCGGCGATCCCCCGGGGTGCCAGCACCAGATTGACATGGCCGCTGCGCAGCGTGAGATCGGCGCTGCGGCTGTAGCCGTCGTCGAGCCGCGCGCTCTGGAAGGTGACCTCCAGCCCCAGCTCGCGCGCAAAAGCGGCCGTCATCAGCACCAGCGACAGGCAGTTGCCCGAGCGCGCGGCAAAGGCCTGGGCGGCGGTGCGGGTGAAGGCCGCGTCGTACTCCAGCTTCAGGCCCCGGGCCTCGAACAGCGCCTCGGCCAGCGCGCGGGCCTTGCCTTTGCGCACCGCACCCCGCTGCAACTGGCCGGCCAGGTAGGCGCGCATGGCGGCATCCATCTGCATCGCGGCGTCGGCCTCGGCCGGCCTCGGTGGATGGTTGAACAGCGCGTCGTCCAGCAACGGCGCCACCGCCGGCGGCTGCGGCGGCGCGGCGCAGCCGCTGAGTTGCAAGGCCAGCACGGCCAGCAGCAGCGCCGCCAACAGTGTCGCGGCCTTGCGGGCCAGCCTGGGATCGGGCGACCAACGGTTTGAGTGGGACAAGGCGGACATCGTGGGCTCCTGCAGGCAGCACGGGACAACCAGCTTACGCCCGGCGCGCCCCACGCGGTCCACCGCTTTGCCCGCCGTTTTGCCCACCCCGCGGCCCACCGCGGGCACCACCCGGCCGGCCCTGGCGGGCCTGCCACAGCGGCCGGCGTGCCCGCAGTTGGCCGGCGATGCCGTCGTTCAAGCGCTCGCGCAGCGCCACCACCTCATCGACAAAGCCGAACACGCCGGGGAAGCGCTGGTCCAGCCACAGCCACAGGGTGCAGGCCCGCAGCGCTTGCTCCATGCGGTCGAGCCGGCTGTGCTCGTCCACGTCGTAGAGAAAACTGGGCTCGCCGGCCTGGCCGTCCCAGGCATGGCGCTCGGTCCAGCCCAGAAACTGCTGCATCAACTGATCGGTGCGGGTGTCCACCGGCGCCTGCGCGTAGATGAAGCGCTCGCGCAGGCTGAGCGGGGCGGCGCGCTCGTCGAGTTGCCCGGCGATCTCGATCATCTGGGCCAGCTCGGCCACCGCGAAGTGGGCGTTGTCCAGCGCCAATTGCTCAACGAACACCGCCAGCACATCGCGCAACTTGCGCTTGCCCAGCTTGCTGCTGATGGTGTCGATATGCCACCAGTTGGGCGCCACGGGGGCCTTGAAGTGGCGCGGCGCGCGGGGCTGCAAAGCCAGCAAATCCCGCAGCGTGCGGGCCGCCGTGGGTTCGGCCTCGGCCAGCACGCCGGCAAAGCCTTCCTCGTGGATGCCGTAGCGGCCAGCGCGCCCGGCGATCTGGTGCACCTCGCTCTCGTCGAGGGTGCGGTCGGCCACGCCGTCGAACTTGGTCAGGGTGGAGAACAGCACCCGGCGGATCGGCAGGTTCAGGCCCATGCCGATGGCGTCGGTGGCCACCAGCACCTCGGTCTGGCCGCTGGCAAAGCGTTCCGCCTCGCGGCGCCGCACCTCGGGCGGCAGCGCGCCGTAGATCACGCTCACCGATTTGCCGTTGGCGGCCACCTGGTCGCGCAGCATCAACACATCGCGCCGGCTGAAGGCCACCACCGCATCGCCCAGCTTGAGGGTGGCAATCGGCACCGCCGCCGCCAGCAATTGCACCTGCTGCATGCGCTCGAAGTGGCGCACCTCGCAGCGCTCACCGCAGAGGCCGAGCAGGCTCTCGATGGCCGGCACCGCATAGGCCGAGCAGATGATCAGCAGCTCGCGCGCCGGCGCACCGACGATGGCTTGCGTCCAGGCCCAGCCGCGCCAGGGGTCGAAGATCATCTGCGCTTCGTCGATCACCGCCACGTCGATCAACTCACTGCTGCCCATCATCTCGATGGTGCTGCTGACCACCCGGGCGCCCTCCATCGGCGCGTTCTCCTCGCCGGTGCGCAGGCTGCAAGGCACGCCGCGCGCCACCAGGCGATCCCGGCCTTCCAGCGCCAGCAGGCGCAGCGGCGCCAGGTAGGCGCCGCGCTCGGCGGCGGCCAGGCGCTCGAAGGCGGTGTGGGTCTTGCCGCTGTTGGGCGGGCCGACAAACAGGGTGACCTTGCGTTGCGCGCGCCGCGCCAGCTTGAAGCTGTCGGGATAGCCCTGGAAGGCCAGCTCGGCGTTCAGATCGTCCAGCGTGTCGAGCTCATTGACACGGTTGGCCCAGCGGTCCAGCGCCCGCCCGCAGCCGGCTTGCAGCCCGGCCAGCGGCTGCGGCGTGGCGCATTCACTCTGCAGGCCGGGCAGCAGCGACTCGATCCTGCCGGGGTTGATGTGGCCGGCCTGCTCGACCAGGCCGTCCAGCGTGGCCTGCAGCGCGGCTGCATGCGGATAGGCCGGCGCCTGCACCAGCAGCGCCAGCAGCGCGGCCTTGTCGCCATCGCGGAAGTAGCGCCAGACCGGCGCGCCATCAAGGGCCGTGAGGTGGCTGACCTCGATGCGCCAGTCGTCCTGGGCCAGCGTGAGCACCTGGGTGGCGCTGCGCTCCCAGGTGTCGGGGCCGGCGCGGCTGATGCCCAGCGTGTCGAGCACGGCGGCGCGCTCGGTCATCAGCGCGCGCAGCTTGGGGCCGCTGCCCAGGGCGTCCAGGTGGCGCAGCGCTTCTTCGATCAGGCTGGGCGCGATCCAGCGGCTGGGGCGCTGGCCGGGCACGCCTTTTTGCAGCAGCACCAGGCCCAGGCGGTCCATGCGCTCGTCGCC
>JANLZT010000666.1:0-9905 GCA_031366465.1 Betaproteobacteria bacterium
CAACCTCTACGACAAGATCGCCAGCCTGCCCGGCTCCAAGCGCGACGAGATCAGCCGTGACCTGCATGCCTGCCACGAGCACCGGCCCGAGCTGGCGATGGTCGATTCGGCCAAGGGCATCACCAACCTGCATGCGCCCAATGACGTGATCGTCGATGCGTCGATGCCGGCCATGATCCGCATCGGCGGCAAGATGTGGGGCGCCGACGGCCGGCCCAAGGACACCAAGGCGGTGATCCCCGAGAGCACCTTTGCCCGCATCTACCAGGAGATGATCAACTTCTGCAAGACCAATGGCAACTTCGACCCGGTGACCATGGGCACCGTGCCCAATGTCGGCCTGATGGCCCAGCAGGCCGAGGAATATGGCTCGCACGACAAGACCTTCGAGGTGGCCGAGGCCGGTGTGGCCCGCATCGTCGATGTCGACACCGGCGAGGTGCTGCTGACGCAAACCGTCGAGGCCGGCGACATCTGGCGCATGTGCCAGGTCAAGGACGCACCGATCCGGGATTGGGTCAAGCTGGCCGTCACCCGGGCCCGCAATTCGGGCATGCCGGCGATCTTCTGGCTCGACCCCTACCGCCCGCACGAGGCCGAGCTGATCAAGAAGGTCGAAACCTACTTGAAGGATTACGACACCCAGGGCCTGGACATCCAGATCATGTCGCAGGTGCGGGCGATGCGCTACACGCTGGAGCGGGTGGTGCGCGGCCTCGACACCATCTCGGTCACCGGCAACATCCTGCGCGACTACCTGACCGACTTGTTCCCGATCATGGAGCTGGGCACCAGCGCCAAGATGCTGTCGATCGTGCCGCTGATGGCCGGCGGCGGCATGTACGAGACCGGGGCCGGCGGCTCGGCGCCCAAGCATGTCAAGCAACTGGTTGAAGAAAACCATCTGCGCTGGGATTCACTGGGTGAGTTCCTGGCGCTGGCGGTGTCGCTGGAAGATCTGGGGATCAAGACCGGCAATGTCGGCGCCAAGCTGCTGGCCAAGACCCTGGACGCGGCCACCGGCAGGCTGCTGCAGAACAACCAGTCGCCGTCCCCCCGCACCGGGCAGCTGGACAACCGCGGCAGCCAGTTTTACCTGGCGATGTACTGGGCCCAGGCAATGGCCGCCCAGACCGAGGATGCCGGGCTGCAGGCGCAGTTTGCGCCGCTGGCCCAGGCCCTGACCGACAACCAGCAGGCCATCGTGCAAGAGCTGTCCGCCGTGCAGGGTCAGCCGGTGGACATCGGCGGCTACTACCTGGCCGACGACGAGAAGTGCAAGGCCGTGATGCGGCCCAGCAAGACCCTCAACGCGGTGCTGGCGGCGGCGCGGGGTTGAGGGCTCTGGCAGGCCGGCGCAGCACTCAGTGCGCCGGCCCCAGGTGCAGGCCCAGCCGCCGCGCCAGCCAGCCCATCGACGTGCCCTGCAGCAGCAGGGACGCCAGCACCACCACAAAGGCGACGTCAAAAAAGCGCCGGGCGCCCGGCACGCCGGCCATCACCGGGTAGGCCGCCAGCACGATCGGCACCGCCCCGCGCAGGCCCACCCAAGCCACAAAAATCATCTCGCGGCCACTGAAACCCAGCGGCGCCAGGCACAGCCACACCGCCAGCGGCCGGGCCAGCAGCATCAGGGCGGCGGCCACGCCCAGCGCCGGCCCGGCCAGGCGCAGCAGCTCATGCGGCGTGACCAGCAGGCCCAGCAGCAAGAACAGGCCGGCCTGGGCCAGCCAGGTGTAGCCGTTGATGGCGGTCAGCGCCGGCTGCACCACCCGCCGCGCGTCCTGCCCCAGCACCAGGCCAAAGACATACACCGCCAGGAAGCCCGAGCCGTCCAGCAGGCCGGCCAGCGCAAACACCGTCAGGCCCAGGGTGGTCAGCAGCAAGGCGCACAGGCCGTCATGGTCGTCCTCGATCGGCAGGCGCATCAGTCCCCGGCTGGCCAGCCAGCCCGCGCCCAGGCCAAGCGCCAGGCCCCAGCCCAGTTGGCGCACTATCAACAACGCCAGCGTGGCCGGGCTGGCGCCGGGCTGCAGCACCAGGGCGATCAGGCCCAGGGTGAGAAACATCGCCATCGGATCGTTCAGGCCAGACTCCACCTCGATGGTGGCATTCAGGCGCTTGGGCAGCATCACCTGGCTTTGCGCCAGTTGGGCAAACACCGCCGCTGCGTCGGTGGACGCCATCACCGCGCCCAGCAGCAGCCCGTGCAGCCAGTCCAGCTTCAAGGCCCAGGCCGCCACCGTGCCGGCCACCGCACAAGTCACCCCCACCCCCACCGTGGCCAACAGGCCGGCCGGCAACAAGCCGGTGCGCAGGCTGGCGCGCGAAGTGCGCAGACCACCGTCCAGCAAGATCACCGCCAAGGCCAGGTTGGCCACCGCTGCGACCAGCGCATGGTCGTCGAAGGGCAGGCCGAGCGGACCGTCCACGCCGGCCAGCATGCCCACCACCAGGAACACCAGCAAATGCGACACGCCGATGCGCCGCGAGTACAGGCCCGCCACCAGCCCCAGCGTCACCAGCAGGCCGCCCACCACCAGCAGCAGGTTGAGCGTGTTCATGCAGGGCCGGCGCGCTGCTGCGCGCAACGCGGCTGGCTCGGCTGGCGCTGACGGGCGGGCGGGTGGGCGGGCAGGGGCAGGGCGCGGCTGCGAGCCGGTGTGGGCGCTGGCACTGGATCGGGCCTTGAAGCGGGGGGCGCCTTGATTCTGGGCCGGCGCGCGCCACGCGCCCGTGGGCGCGGGCCGCCCTGCCAAGCTGCCGTCGTCCTACAGCCCGGCCCCGGGCCAGACCCAAGGCCTGCGCACCTACACGCGGCAGCGCCGCAGGCCGACAGGCGCAGCGCGGCGGGCAGGCTGCAATCAGCCGGCGGCCACCGGCGCCGCTGCAACCCGCCTGCCTGAACGCCGTCCATGCCCCAACCCCACCTCAGCGCTCCGCACACCCCGCCGCCACGCCAGCGCAGGCCGCTGCCGCTGCCCTGCTTGCTGTGCTCCACCGGCTGCGAACCATGACCTCGGTTCGGTTGCCCTGGTCGCTGGTGCGCCAATCGCTGGCGGCCTGGGTTGACGACGACGCCGCCAGCAAAGGCGCGGCGCTGGCCTACTACACCCTGTTCTCGCTGGCGCCGCTGCTGTTGATCGTGATCTCGGTGGCCGGCCTGGTGTTCGGCCCCGAGGCCGCGCGCGGTGAGATCTTCGGTCAGTTGCAGGGCCTGGTGGGCGCGCCGGGGGCTGCAGCCATCCAGCAATTGCTCGAAAGCGTAAGCCGCCCGGCCGACGGCTGGCTGGCCACCGGCGTGGGCCTGGCACTGATGCTGGTGGGCGCCACCACGGTGTTTGCCGAGTTGCAGAACACGCTCGACCGCATCTGGCGCGCCCCCGCCCGGCCCAACGGCGGGCTGTGGCCGCTGCTGCGCGCCAGGCTGCTGTCGTTTGGCCTGATCCTGGGCCTGGGCTTCCTGCTGATGGTGTCGCTGGTGTTCAGCGCGGCGGTGTCGGCCGCACAGCAATGGTGGTCGCCCAGGCTGCAAGGCTGGGACACCGCCGTCACGCTGATCAACCTGGCCACCACCTTCACACTGGTGACGCTGATGTTCGCAATGATCTTCAAGCTGATGCCCCGGGTGCGCATCGAGTGGTCGGACGTGTGGGTGGGGGCCCTCGTCACCGCCTGCCTGTTCACCGTGGGGCGATTGCTGCTGGGCGCCTACCTGGGCCATGGCAGCGTGGCGTCGGGCTTTGGCGCGGCGGGCTCGCTGGTGGTGGTGCTGGTGTGGGTCTACTACTCGGCCCAGATCTTCTTGCTCGGCGCCGAGTTCACCTGGGTCTATGCCCACACGCTGGGCTCGCGCCGCAATACCGGGTTGGCCGTGTAGGCCGCGTCCTACCGCCAGGGCCAGCCCCTGCCGACGGTGCGGCGCGGCCCAGCCCGCTCGGCCAGCCCGGCCCGGCTGCCTAAAGTGACCGCACGGTGCCAGCAGGCTGGCGCTGGCCGCTGCGGCCGACCGCAGCCGACCGCAGCCGACGCGCCAGCCTGCTGGCCCACGCAAGCACCGCAACGACAGGACGCTGACCATGACCGACTTGCCACTGGCAGACAAGGCCCAAGCGCGGCTGCAGGCCTCGCGGGCCAGGCTGCGTGCAGCGCTGGTGCCGATCAACCCGCCCGGCGGCCACCCGCCCGGCGGCGGTCACGGCACTCACGGCGCTGTTGGCGCCCGCAGCGGCAGCGATGACAGCCTTTGGCCGACCGCACTGCGGTTGCTGTGGCGGCGCGGCCGGCACAAGCTCAAGGCCTGGCCGGTGGCCGACCTGGCTGCCGGCCTGGTGCAGGACTGGTGGCAGCGCAACCCCTGGCGGCGGCCCGGCGAAATCATGCTGCAGCAAGCGCGCAGCGCCCTGTTGCCCTGGGTGCGTCGGCATCCGGGCCTGGCACTGCTGGGTGCAGCCACGCTGGGCGCGGGCCTGGTGGCCAGCCGGCCCTGGCGAAGCCGGCCAGCCATCCCGGCCAAGCGGCCCGCAGCGGCGCGCCCGGTGCGTTGGTTGCTGCGCCAACTGATGCAGCCCGCCACCCAGACCGCCTTGCTGAGCATGCTTTTGCTGCTGCAAAAGAGGGGGTCGGTGGCCGAGGCCGGCGCGCCCGCAACGGCCCCAGCCGCCGCGCCGGCCCAATCCTTTGCCCCCATGTCCTATTCCAACCCCCAACCCCAGCCCTGAAAGGCCCAGCCCATGACACCGACCCGCCCCCTGAAAACCACGCTGCTCGCGCTGGCCGTGGCCAGCCTGTCACTCAGCGCCTGTGACAGCAACGACAACCGCAGCGCCGGCCAGAAGCTCGACACCGCGATTGCCAAGACGGCGCAGAAAACCGAAGAGATCAAGGCCGACGTCAAGGTCGATGCCGAAGCCGCACGGGCCCGCACCGAAGCCGCCGCCACCCAGGCCGGCAAGGCCGTGGACAAGGCGGTGGACAAGGTGGCCAGCCAGGTCGAACAGGCCGCTGGCGTGGTCAGCAGCAAGGTCGCCGACGCCAGCATCACCGCCAGCGTCAATGCCGAACTGGCCAAGGACAGCTCCCTCAGCGCCTTGCGCATCAACGTCGATACCGTCGATGGCCGGGTGGTGTTGCGCGGCAGCGCGCCCAGCAGCCTGGCCCGAGACCGCGCCACCCGGCTGGCTGCTGCCATCAAGGGTGTCAGCGCGGTGGACAACCAGCTCGACGTGCGCGGCTGATCTGGATCGGCCCGCAGCTTCGTGCGGGCCTGATCGCCAGGCGCCTCAGCGCTCCGCCTGGTGCGGCGCTTCGGCGCACCAGCGGTGGGCGGTTTCGCGCAGCCCCTTGACCAAGGCCACCTGCTGCGGCCTGGGCACATGGCTGACCACCACCGCCCAACTGCCACCGGCCAACTGCCTTTGCACGGTGCGGTCAAAGCGGCGCTGGCGGCGCAGCGCGGGCAGCATCATCGCCAGCCCGAGGCCCAGCAGCGCACCCATCACACTGCCGGCCACTGCCAGCATCAACTGGGCTTCGCTGACCAGCGTGCTCTCGGAGGCCGCCCAGGCCGTGAAGAGCGAGCCCACAACAATGGCACCCAGCGCACTGCCGACCCAGCGATCATTGGCCAGCGGCGATGCCTCGACCGATGGCTTCTGGGCCCATTGCCGCGACAGCTGGTGGTAGCGCCGGTTTGACGCGTCCTCGGGCCGCAGCAGCGACACCTGCTGGGTTGACAACTGGAACTCCTTTCGGATCGCACCCGCGATCAACTCGGCCACCTCTGCGCTGCGGTAAAAGCCGGCCGCGCAATGCAGCACCCGCAAGGCATGCCAGCCGGTCGAGGGCACAAAGCGGCTGCGCCCGGCCAGGCTGAGCGGATTGCGCGACAGCGGCGAGCGATGGGGTTCGAGGGCGTTGCTGGTCATGGGCTTCTCCGTTGGGCGGCCAGGCGCTGGATGGGTCACAGCGCCGAAGGCCCATGCTAGGCAGCGGCCGGGGCGCCCACTGTCGGCCGGTCACGGCGGCCGCTGTGGGACAGCGCCCACAAACCCGGCGCGCCGGCCCGCAGCGCCAACATCGCCCTCGCAGATCGCCGCCACCGCGCCGCCACCGCGCCGCCACACCCCGCTGGCCGGCTGTCCTACACCCGCCTTTGCCACCCTCTGGCAGCCTACGGCCCGGCCGACAGGCCCAATGCGGTGACCTTCCTGCGCGAGACCCTTGATGCAACCGTTTGCCTGTGGCCAATGCGGCAACACCGTGTTTTTTGACAATGTGCAGTGCGTGCGCTGCAACGCCGCACTGGGCTTTGTGCCCGGCCTGCGCCGGATGCTGGCCTTTGCAGCGGCCGAGCCAGGCGCCGCGCCTTGGCCTGCGCTGGGTGGCGACACCGGCCTGGCGCTGCAGCCCTGTGCCAACCGCCAGCCGCTGGCGGTGTGCAACTGGATGATCGACGCTGGCGACACGCATGCGCAATGCCTGAGTTGCCGCTTGACCCAGGCCATCCCGTCGCTGCAAGACCCGGCCAACCTGCAGCGCTGGCGGCGCTTTGAGCAGGCCAAGCGCCGGCTGGTGTTCACCCTGATGCTGCTGGGCCTGCCGCCGGTGCCCAAGCAAGGGCCGGATGACGCCAGCGGGCTGGAGATCCAGTTGCTGGCCACGCTGCCCGGCCAGCCCCCGGTGATGACCGGCCATGATGACGGCAAGGTCACCGTCAACCTGGCCGAGGCCGATGACCTGCAGCGCGAAACCGCCCGCCTGGCCCTGGGCGAGCCGCAGCGCTCACTGCTGGGCCATCTGCGCCACGAGACCGCCCATTACCTGCAACAGCGCTACATCGACGGCACCCCAGCGCAAGCGCGCTGCCGCGCGGTATTTGGCGACGAGCGCAGCGACTACCCCGCCGCGTTGGCAAAGTACTACGCCCAGGGCGCCCCTGCAGACTGGCAGCAGCACTTTGTCAGCGCCTATGCCAGCGCCCACCCCTGGGAGGACTGGGCCGAGACCTGTGCCCACTACCTGCTGGTGGTGGATGCGGTGCAGACCGCAGCGGCCTGGGGCCTGACGCTCAACGGGCCGGCGGTGGCCCGGCCGTCCAGCCTGAACGGCAGCGCGCAGCCGCCCATCGGCGACCTGGTGCTGCAGCAATGGCTGCCGGTGGCGCAGTTTCTCAACGCCATGAACCGCAGCCTGGGCCAGCCCGACAGCTACCCCTACCAGATGCCCGACGCGGTGCTGGCCAAGCTGGCCACCGTGCAGACCCTGCTGCAGGCGGCGGCTGGGCCTCAGGCCGGGCCGGTGAGGGCCTCAAACCCATAGCGGTTCATGCTGCCAAAGCCTGGCATCGCCGGGTGGGGCTCAAACCGGGTCAGGCAGTCCAGCACCGCCGGCAGGCCCGAGGCCAGCGCGCGCCGGATGGCCGGGGCCACCTGGTCGGGCTGGCGCACAGTCTCGCCAAAGCAGCCAAAGCCGCGCGCAATCGCCGCGTAGTCGCAGCCGGCCAGATCGCTGCCCAGTTCAAAGCCAAACTGCTTGCGCTGGCCCTGGCGGATGATCCCCCAGGCGGCATTGTTGTGGATCAGCGTGACCACCGGCAGGCCCAGCCGCCGGGCGGTGTCGAGCTCATTGAGGGTGAAGCCGAACGAGCCATCCCCAGTCAGGTTGAACACCGGCCGGCCCGGGTGCAAGAGCTGCCAGGCCAGCGCCGCCGGCAGCCCAAAGCCGAGCTGGCTCATGCCCGGCTCATGCAGGCGGGTGCGCACCGCCCGCACCGGGGTGAAATCATTGCTCCAGAAGCTGGTGTGGCCGCCGTCAAAGGTGGCCAGCGCATCGGCGGGCAGCGCCTGGGCGATGGCGCGCGCCAGCGCCGCCGGGTGCATCACCGGGCCGGCGTCGTCGGCCAGCGTCGCCAGGTTGGCCGCGTAACTGGCGCGCTGGGCCTGCAAGCCGGGCAGCCAGCCGGGATCGACAAGCAGCTTGGCTTGCGGGTCACCCGGCGTGTCACCCCCAGCGTCCAGCGCGGCGTTCAGGTCGGCCAATGCCAGGCCGGCGTCCGCCACCATCGCCAACTCGTGCAGCGCGGGCGCACCCAGCGCGGCCGGGTCGATGTTGATGTTGATCAGCGTGTGGCTGCGGCGCGCCAGCGGCCCGCGCTCGTCCCACAGCCAGGACGACCAGCGGCAGCCGACGCTGAGGATCACATCGGCTTGCGCCAGCGCCTGCAGCACCGGCTCACCGGCGATCAAGCCACCGTGGCCGACGAAATGCGGGCTGTCGCTGGCCACCACGCCCAGCGCCATCTGGGTGGGCAGCAGCGGCGCGGCCAGGCGACCGGCCAGGGCCTGCAGCGCCGCCACGGCCCCCGGCCCACTGGCCACCACCCCGCCGCCGGCCACGACCAGCGGCCGGCGCGCGCTGCGCAACAAATTGGCGGCGGCCTGCACCGCGTCGGCCGCCGGGCGCGGCCCGCCCAAAGCCCGGTAGCGGCCGGGCAGCACATCGAACTCGTGGTCAGCAAAATCGAACCGGCCGCTCAACACATCCTGCGGGATGTCCAGGTGCACCGGCCCCGGCCGGCCGCCCAGGGCCTGGCGCATTGCGGTGCGCACCAGCTCGGGCAGGCGGCGGCCGTCGTGCACCACGGCGTTCCATTGGGTGATCGGTGCCAGCAGCGCGCGGGTGTCCAGATCCATGAACATGCCGCTGTGCGGGTAGGCGGCGGCGCGGTGCTGGTTGGTGGTGATGGCCAGCAGCGGCAGGTGGTTGTTGAAGGCCATGCCCAGCCCGCCGGCCAGGTTCAGTGCGCCCGGCCCCATCTCGGCCAGCGCCACGCACAGCCGGCCGCTGCCGGCATAGGCGGCGGCGGCCATCATCGGCGCGGCGGCCTCGTGGCGCACGCCGACAAAGCGCAGCGCCGATTGCTGTGAGATCGCGTGCAGCAGCGGCGCCAGCTTGCCGCCGACGATGCCAAAGGCAAACGGCACGGCCTCGGCCGCCAGCAGCCTGACCAGCGCCTGCGCGCCCGTCAGGCTGATCACCGCAAGCCCCGGCGCGTCATTCTTCGGCCGTGAAACCGGTGGCCTTGACCACCGGCGCCCAACGCTCCAGGTCGGCCTTGACCATCGCCGCAAACTCGGCCGGGCTGGCGCTGCGGGCGCGCAGGCCCAGCTTGGCCACCACCTCCACCATCTCGGGGCTGGCCATCGCGTCGCGCACCGCCGCGTTCAGGCGCTGCACCAGATCGGCCGGCGTGCGGGCCGGCGCAAACCAGCCCAGCCACTCGGTGAAGACGATGTCCTTGTAGCCCTGCTCGGCAAAGGTGGGCACGCCGTCCAGCCCGGGCCAGCGCTGGGCGCTGGTGACGGCCAGCGCCCTCAGCCGGCCGGCCTTGACATGCGGCGCCACCTCGCTGACGACATTGAAGCTGACCGGCACCTGGCCACCCAGCAAATCCTGCAGCAGCGGCCCGCCGCCCCGGTAGGGGATGCTTTTGAGATCCAGCCCGCTGGCCCGGGTGAGCAGCATGCCGGCAAAGTGCAGCGCCGAGCCGGCCGCCGGGATGCCGTAGTTGGCCTGCGCCGGGTTGGCCTTGGCCCAGGCCAGGTAGTCGGCCACGCTCTTGATCTCAGCCGGCAGGCCGGGCCCGGCGGTGAAGCAAAAGCAGTACTCCACCAGCGGCGTGACGGCCGCAAAGTCTTGCAGCGGGTCGTAGCTGAGCTTCTTGTACAAGTGCGGATACAGCGTCATCGGCGACGACGGTGTTTGCAGCAGGTGTTGCCGTCGGCCGTGGCACGCTTGACAAAGTCCACCGCGATGCGGGCACCGGCGCCGGGCTTGCTGTCGAGCACCAGGTTGGCGGGGTAGCGGCTGCGCAGCTTGTCGATCAAGGGCCGGGTCACCTGGTC
>JANLZT010000676.1:0-3464 GCA_031366465.1 Betaproteobacteria bacterium
GGCCATGGCCGCGCAGGCCGGCCTGGCGCCGGCCCTGGGCAGCAAGGTGGCGGCTGTATTCCAGGCCGCGCTGGCGGCCGGCTATGGCGCCGAGGACGACGCCCGGCTGTTCAGCCTGCTGGACCAGCAGTTCAGCCAGCAACTCAAGCAGCGGGCCTTGGGGCGGCCTGCCCCGGTGCCAGCGCCGACGGTGGTGCCGCCGGAACTCCCGCCGTAGCCACTGCCGCCGTAGCCACTGCCGGCAAGCGCGGGCTCAAGACAAAGCGCACCGTGAACAGCGCCCCCGGGCCGATGCCCAGCGCCGCCGCAGCCGCCTTGGGCCGCGCATCGGTGATCGTCATCTCGGCGCCGTGCTGGGCCACGATTTCGCTGACGATCGCCAGGCCCAGCCCGCTGCCGTCAACCTGGGTGCCCAGGGCCCGGTAAAAGGGTTGGAGCACCAGCGCGCGCTCGGCCTCCGGGATGCCGGGGCCGGTGTCCTCCACCTGCAGCACCACCACCTGGCCAAACGGGTCCGCCATCACCCGGGCTGTCACGGTGCCGCCGGGTGGCGTGTACTGCAGCGCGTTGTCCACCAGGTTGCGCACCAGCTCGCGCACCAGGGTGGGCTGGCCCATCATCTGTGTCAAGGCTGGCGGGCCCGCCGCAGGCAGCGCTGGCGCCGGCCATTTCTGTCGCTCGGGTCGCCCTGGACGCCCAGGCACCTCCAGCCGCTCCAGCCCGTCCCGCCCGCCCAGCCCGCCCGGCAGGGTGGGTGACAGCCAGGCGTCGTCCAGGTCATCGCCAAGCTGGCCGGGGCCCTCGTAGCCCAGGTCGATCTGCTTGTCCATGGCCTTGGGCACAAAGTCATGCACCGTCTCGCGCGCCAGCGCCGCCAGGTCCACCGCCTCGTCCGGGCGCGCCAGGGTCTTGGCCTCGGCGCGGGCCATCGCCAGCAACTGGTTGACCATGTGGGCGGCGCGCTCGCTGGAATGGGCGATGTACTGCAAGGACCGCTTGAGCGCCTTGGGGTCTTGCTGGCCGGCATCGATCTCGCGTTGGGCCAGCTCGGCCTGCATGCGCAGCCCGGCCAAGGGGGTTTTCAGTTGATGCGCCGCATCGGCCAGAAAGTGCTTCTGGCCGCTCATCGACTGGTCCAGCCGGCCCAGCAGGTCGTTGATGGCGCTGACCAGCGGTGCCACCTCCTCGGGCACATCGCGTTCGGCCAGCGGGCTCAGGTCATTGGCGGCGCGGCGGCGGATGCGTTGCTGCAGCTCATTGAGCGGCTTGATGCCGCGTGCCAGCGCAAACCACACCAACAACACCGCCAGGGGCAGCACCACAAACTGCGGCACGATCACGCCCTTGATGATCTCGGTGGCCAGCCGCGAGCGCTTGTCCAGGGTCTCGGCCACCTGCACCAGCGGTGCCAGCTCGCCCGGCACCCCGGTGGCCGGCAGCCAGAGATAGGCCACCCGCACGCTGTCGGCGGCCAGCTCGTCATCGCGGTAGCGCAGCACCTGGCCGGTGGCTGCCGTCTCGTCGGGCACCGGCAGGTCGCGCTCACCGGCCACCAGCTCACCGCGCGCGCCCAGCAGTTGAAAAAAGACCTTCTCGGCATCGTCGGCGCGCAGCACTGCGGCCACCACCTCGGGCAGGCGCAGGCGCACGGTGCTGGGCTTGTCCGGGCTGCCGGGCTCGACCGCCACCTGGCGCGCCACGGTGCGCGCCATCTCGGCCAGGTCGCGGTCAAACGGCCGGCTGGCGATGTTCTGCGCCACCAGCCAGGTCAGCGCCACGCTCATCGGCCACAGCAGCAGCAGCGGCGCGAGCATCCAGTCCAGGATCTCGCCAAACAGCGAGCGCTGTTCCTTGGGGCGTTGCGCTGGGTCGGTGGGGGTGGGCATCGCGAGCGCCAGCATAGGGCCTGCGCTGCGCCTGGGCCGGCCGTCAACACCGGCCCTGATCGAAGCCATCTCAAGCCCTCAGGCCGGGATCTTCTCCAGGCAGTAGCCCAGGCCGCGCACCGTGGCGATGCGGATCGGCCCCTGCTCGATCTTCTTGCGCAGGCGGTGGATGTAGACCTCGATCGCGTTGTTGCTGACCTCTTCGCCCCACTCGCACAGGCGCTCCACCAGCTGGTCCTTGCTGACCAGCCGCCCGGCGCGCTGCAGCAGCACCTCCAGCAGGCTGACCTCGCGGGCCGACAGCTCGACCATCTGGTCGCTGATGTAGGCCACCCGGCCCGTGGCATCAAAGGTCAGCGGCCCATGCTTGATGATGCTGCTGGCGCTGCCCAGGCCGCGCCGGGTCAGCGCCCGCACCCGGGCTTCGAGCTCCTGCAGCGAAAACGGCTTGGCCATGTAGTCGTCGGCGCCCAGGTCCAGGCCCTTGACGCGCTGCTCCACGCTGTCGGCGGCGGTCAAGATCAACACCGGCACTGAGGAGCCCCGGCCGCGCAGTTTCTTCAGCACCTCAAAGCCGTGCATCCGGGGCAGGCCCAGGTCCAGGATCAGCAGGTCGAACTCGTGCATTGACAGCGCCGCATCGGCCTCGCTGCCGCTGCCCACCCGGTCCACCGCATAGCCGGTGGCACGCAGCGTGCGCAACAATCCGTCGGCCAGCACCTGGTCATCTTCGGCGATCAGAATCCGCATGGTTTGGTCTCCTGGCGGCCGACGGGCGCTGGTTGAACGTCAAAAAAATACTGTACAAACATCCAGCTTTTCAACACAATCGGCGCTCGCAACAGGAGAGCCTTGATGGACGCACCCGTGAAAGCCTTGAATACCGAAAAAGCCAAAGCCCTGGCTGCCGCCTTGTTCCAAATTGAAAAACAATTCGGCAAGGGCTCGATCATGCGCCTGGGCGACGGCGAGGTGGTCGAGGCCATCGAGGTCGTCTCCACCGGCTCGCTGGGCCTGGACATCGCACTCGGCGTCGGCGGCCTGCCGCGCGGCCGGGTGGTCGAGATCTACGGCCCTGAATCGTCGGGCAAGACCACCCTCACCCTGCAGGTGGTGGCGCAGATGCAGCGCCTGGGCGGCACCTGCGCCTTCATCGATGCCGAGCATGCGCTGGACGCCCAATACGCCCAAAAGCTGGGCGTCAACCTGCAAGAGATGCTGATCAGCCAGCCCGATACCGGTGAGCAGGCACTGGAGATCGTCGATGCCCTGGTGCGCTCGGGTTCGGTCGATCTGGTCGTGATCGACTCGGTGGCCGCGCTCACCCCCAAGGCCGAACTCGAAGGCGAGATGGGCGATTCACTGCCCGGCCTGCAGGCCCGGCTGATGAGCCAGGCGCTGCGCAAGCTCACCGGCACCGTCAAGAAGACCAACACCATGGTCATCTTCATCAACCAGATCCGCATGAAGATCGGCGTGATGTTCGGCAGCCCCGAGACCACCACCGGCGGCAATGCGCTCAAGTTCTACAGCTCGGTGCGCCTGGACATCCGCCGCACCGGCAGCATCAAGCGGGGC
>JANLZT010000697.1:0-5840 GCA_031366465.1 Betaproteobacteria bacterium
CAGACCGCCAACGCGCTGTTCGGCAATGCCGCCAGCGTGCTGGTGGGTGATTTTCTCTACTCGCGCGCCTTCCAGATGATGGTCAGCGTGGACCGCATGCGGGTGCTGGAGGTGCTGGCCGACGCCACCAATGTGATCGCCGAGGGCGAGGTGCTGCAGTTGATGAACATGCATGACCCCGACCTGGCGGTGGACGATTACCTGCGGGTGATCCGCTTCAAGACCGCCAAGCTGTTCGAGGCCAGCGCGCGCCTGGGCGCGGTGCTGGCCCATGCCGACCGCGAGGTGGAAGACGCCTGCGCCGACTACGGCCGCTCGCTGGGCACTGCCTTTCAACTGGTGGACGACCTGCTGGACTACGAAGGCGATACCGTGGCCCTGGGCAAGAACGTGGGCGACGACCTGCGCGAAGGCAAGCCCACCCTGCCACTGCTGGTGGCAATGGTCCGTTGCACCGAGGCTGAGCGGCTGCTGATGCGCCACGCGATCGAGCATGGCGAGCCCGACCGGCTTGACGAAATCCTGGCCATCGTGCGCCGCACCGGCGCGCTCGAAGCCACCCGGGACGCCGCCCGCGCCGAGGCCGGCAAGGCCCGCGACGCGCTAGCCTTGCTGCCCGAGTCGGCGGCCCGGACGGCTCTGCTAGACTTGTGTGCTCGGTCGGTGGAGCGATCTAGCTGAACCGAGGCCTGCTAAAAACCGGCTTGCTGCCCTGGCAAGCTGGCAGCGTTAAGAAGACTTGTTTGCTTGGACGGCCCCCGTTGTTCGCAACGCGTGCGGCCCCATCGGGGTGTAGCTTAGCCTGGTAGAGCGCTACGTTCGGGACGTAGAGGCCGGAGGTTCGAATCCTCTCACCCCGACCAGACCTTGTGGTTTGCCGCGCCGCCTAGGCCTGCAACATTCGGGCTTGAAACTGGCTGAAACCGCCGCCAAAACCGGGGCCGGCAGGCGTGAACTGTGCCCGGTTTGGCCCGACGCTTCGGGTTACAGTCGCCGCTCGAACGGCCCTGCCGTGACGCCTGCCACATCCCGAGACTGAGCCCGTCCGCGCCTTGGAAATCCTGGTCGAAAACCCGCAGTCTTCCCTCTCCGGCGTGGCGAGGGCGCTGGTTTCTGCCAGCAAGCTCAGCAGCAAGGCAGCCGAAGACCTGGCCAAATCGGCACGCGAGCGCAAGATCAGTTTCATCGGCGCGGTGATCGCCTCGGGCGCGGTCTCGGCCTTTGATCTGGCGCACGCGCTGTCCAATGCCCTGGCGCTGCCGCTGGTCGATCTGTCGGCGGTCGATCTCGAGCGCCTGCCCAAGGGCCTGGTGGATGTCAAGCTGACCACCCAATACCAATTGGTGCTGCTGGGCCGGCGCGGCAACCGCTTGTTCATCGGTGGCGCTGACCCCACCGACCAAGAGGCCGCCGAGCGCATCAAGTTCGCCACCCAGTTGTCGCCCGAGTGGGTGGTGGTCGAGTACGACAAGCTGGCACGGCTGATGGAGACCCAGGGCGCCAGCGCCAACGAGACGCTGGAAGCACTGACCGCCGAGGATTTCGAGTTCGACGTCACCGACGACGCTGGCGCGCCCGAATCGGCCGAGATCATCGCTGAGGTCGAAGACGCGCCGGTGGTGCGCTTCCTGCAGAAGATGCTGATCGACGCCATCAACCTGCGCGCGTCCGACCTGCACTTCGAGCCCTACGAGTACAACTACCGGGTGCGGTTCCGGGTGGACGGTGAGCTGCGCGAGATCACCCAGCCGCCGATCGCCATCAAGGAGAAACTGGCCTCGCGCATCAAGGTCATCAGCCGGCTCGACATCTCCGAGAAGCGGGTGCCGCAGGACGGCCGCATGAAGATGAAGTTCGGCAACAAGGCGATCGATTTCCGGGTCTCCACGCTGCCCACGCTGTACGGCGAGAAGATCGTGATCCGGATTCTTGACCCGTCCTCGGCCAAGGTCGGCATCGAAGCCCTGGGCTACGAGAAGATCGAGAAAGACCGGCTGCTCACCGCCATCGTGAGGCCCTACGGCATGATCCTGGTGACCGGGCCCACCGGCTCGGGCAAGACGGTGTCGCTCTACACCTGTTTGAACATCCTGAACCAGCCGGGGGTGAACATCTCCACGGTGGAAGACCCGGCCGAAATCAACCTGCCGGGGGTCAACCAGGTCAACGTCAACGAGCGCGCCGGGATGACCTTCCCGGTGGCCCTCAAGTCATTCCTGCGCCAGGATCCCGACATCATCATGGTCGGCGAGATCCGCGATCTGGAGACCGCCGACGTCGCCATCAAGGCCGCCCAGACCGGCCACATGGTGATGAGCACGCTGCACACCAACGACGCCCCCACCACGCTGACCCGCTTGCTCAACATGGGCGTGGCGCCGTTCAATATCGCGTCCAGCGTGATCCTGATCACCGCCCAGCGCCTGGCTCGGCGCCTGTGCGAGACCTGCAAGACGCAGGCCGACTACCCGCGCGAGGCCATGCTGCGTGCGGGTTATGCACCGGAAGACCTGGACGGCAGTTGGCGGCCGTTCAAGGCGGTGGGCTGCGCGGCCTGCAACAGCGGCTACAAGGGCCGGGTGGGCATCTACCAGGTGATGCCGATCACCGACGAGATCCAGCGCATCATCCTGTCCGAAGGCACGGCCCCGGACATCGCCGCCCAGGCCCGGCGCGAGGGCGTGCGCGACCTGCGCCAATCGGGCCTGATCAAGGTGCGCGCGGGGATGACCACGCTTGAAGAAGTCATAGCCGTCACCAACCAATGACGATTCGTTTGCACCGGCCGGCAGGCCTGCGCTGACCGCGCCACCCGCCCCCGACAGCCCGGAGCCCCGACCCCATGGCGACTGCAGCAGCCGCACGCAACATCAAGGACATGGTCTTCGAGTGGGAGGGCCGTGACAAGAACGGCAAGATCCTGCGCGGCGAGATCCGCGCCGGCGGCGAGGCGGCGGTCAGCGCCAGCCTGCGCCGCCAGGGCATCCTGCTGACCAAGGTCAAGAAGCGCCGCACCAGCGGCGGCAGCGCGGTCAAGCAGCGTGATATCGCGCTCTTCACCCGCCAATTGGCCACCATGATGAAGGCCGGCGTGCCGCTGCTGCAGGCCTTCGACATCGTCGGCCGCGGGTCCACCAACCCGCGCCTGACCAAGCTGTTGGGCGACATCCGGGCCGATGTCGAGACCGGCACCAGCCTGTCGTCAGCCTTCCGCAAGCACCCGATGCAGTTCGATGCGCTGTACTGCAACCTGGTCGAGGCCGGCGAGGCCGGCGGCATCCTGGAGGCGCTGCTGGAGCGCCTGGCGATCTACCAGGAAAAGACGATGGCGCTCAAGAGCAAGATCAAGGGCGCGCTGATGTACCCGGGGGCGGTGCTGCTGGTGGCCTTTGTGGTGCTGGTGGTGATCATGGTCAAGGCGATCCCGGCGTTCAAAGAGGTGTTCTCCTCGTTCGGCGCCGACCTGCCCGGCCCCACGTTGTTGGTGATCGCGATGTCGGAGTTCTTCGTCGCCACCTGGCCCTTCATCCTGGGCGGCCTGGTGGGCGGCAGCTACCTGTTCATGCAAACCTGGCGCCGGTCCGAGAAGCTGCAGATGGTGATGGACCGCCTGCTGCTGCGCCTGCCGGTGTTTGGGGCGCTCATCAACAAGGCCGTGATCGCCCGCTGGGCCCGCACGCTGGCGACGATGTTCGCGGCCGGGGTGCCGCTGGTCGAGGCCCTGGATTCAGTGGCCGGGGCGTCGGGCAATGCGGTCTATGCCGAGGCCACCCACAAGATCCAGCGCGATGTGTCCACCGGCAGCGCGCTGACCACCGCCATGCAAAGCACCAATGTCTTCCCGGTGATGGTGATCCAGATGGCGGCCATCGGCGAGGAGTCGGGCTCGCTCGACCACATGCTGGCCAAGTCGGCCGAGTTCTACGAGGACGAGGTCGATGAGATGGTCAAGGGCCTGTCGAGCCTGATGGAGCCGATGATCATCGTGATCCTGGGCACCCTGATCGGTGGCATCGTGGTGGCCATGTACCTGCCGATCTTCAAGATCGGCGCGGTCGTCTGAGCCCGGTGCTGGCCAGCGCTGCCACTGCCGCACCCGCGCTGGTGCTGTTGCTGTCACCCTGGGCCCTGGCATTGCTGGGGCTGGTGATCGGCAGTTTCCTCAATGTGGTGATCCACCGCCTGCCGCAGATGCTGGAGCGCGAGTGGCTGGGCGATGCCGGCGGCTACCTGCAAGACGAAGCCGCCATCACCCGGGTGCTGGTCGCCAGCGCCGCCCGCAGCGCCGAGCTGGCCGGCCAAGGCCGCGCGCTGACTGACGAGGTCCAGGCGCTGCCGGCGCTGAGCCTGTCCCGCCCGCGCTCACGCTGCCCGCAATGCGGCCATGGCCTGGCCTGGCACGAGAACATCCCGCTGCTGGGCTGGCTGCGGCTGGGCGGCAAATGCGCGGCCTGCGGCGGCCGCATCTCGGCCCGCTACCCGCTGGTCGAGGCCCTCACCGCCGGCCTGTTTGCCGCTGCCGCGCTGCTGGCCGGGCCGACTGCCGCCACGGCGGTCTACTGCGCCGCACTGGCCCTGCTGGTGGCTGCCGCCTTCATCGACTTAGACACCACCCTGCTGCCCGACGACCTGACGCTGCCGCTGCTGGGCCTGGGCCTGCTGGCAGCCTGGCAGGGCTGGACCCCGGTGTCGCTGGCCGACGCCGCGCTGGGCGCGCTGTTTGGCTACCTGGCGCTGTGGGCGGTGGCGTTTGCCTACAAGTTGATTCGCGGCGTGCAAGGCATGGCCGAGGGCGACTTCAAGCTGCTGGCCGGCCTGGGCGCACTGCTGGGCTGGCAGGCGCTGCCGGCCATCATCTTGCTGTCCTCGGCGGTGGGTGCGCTGGTGGGCATCTTCCTGATCAAAGCGCGTGGCCACGGCCGCAATGTGCCAATCCCGTTCGGCCCCTACCTGGCCGGCGGCGGCGTGGCGGCGCTGTTTTTTGGCAGCCAGTTGAGCGGGCTGTGGCCGGGGCTGTGAAGGCCATCGGTTTGACCGGCGGCATCGGCAGCGGCAAGAGCACCGTGGCCGCGCTGCTGGTGGCCCACGGCGCCACGCTGGTCGATACCGACGCCATCGCCCATGCGTTGACCGCTGCCGGAGGTGCGGCGATGCCGGCGCTGCGCGAGCGCTTTGGCTGGGCAATAGCCGGGACTGACGGCGCGCTCGACCGCGCCGCGATGCGCGGCCTGGTGTTTGCCGAGCCCCCCGCCAAGCAGGCGCTGGAGGCCATCCTGCACCCGATGATCGGCCAACAAGCCCTGCGCCAGGCCGCTGCGGCCGGCGATGGCGTGGTGGTCTTCGACGTGCCCTTGCTCACCGAATCCAGCCACTGGCGCCAGCGCTGCCAGCGCATCCTGGTGGTCGACTGCAGCGCCGCTACCCAGGTGCAGCGGGTGATGGCGCGCTCGGGCTGGACCGCCGAGCAGGTGCAACGGGTGATCGACCAGCAGGCCCCGCGCGAGGCACGCCGCGCCATCGCCGACGCGGTGATCCACAACGACGGGCTCAGCCCGGCTGCGCTGGCGCTGGAAGTGGCCGCGCTGTGGGCCATCTGGGTCGGCCAGGCCGCTGTTGTGGCCTCTGGGCCGGCAGCGGCGCTGTGAAACAATCCGCGCCGATGCGGCGGCCCGCCGGGACCGCTTGAGACGAAAGCGCGACTTGGTCCTGTACGAATACCCGTTCAACGAGAGCATCCGCACCATGCTCCGGCTGGAACACCTGTTTGACCGGCTGGGCCAGATGCTGCCGCGCGACGCGGCGGTGGACCACCACTTCGCGCTGGTGACGCTGTTCGAGAT
>JANLZT010000769.1:0-1613 GCA_031366465.1 Betaproteobacteria bacterium
CTGGCGCTGGCGGCGCCGGCGGCTTATTCGATGGCCTTTTTCCGCAGCGCGCGTACCAAGGACATCCTGATGTGGATGCTGTCGACCAAGATGATGCCGGCCGTCGGCGCGCTGGTGCCGATCTATGTGATTGCGCAGACCGCTGGCCTGCTCGACACCCGGCTGGCGCTGATCATCGTCTTCACGCTGTCGAACCTGCCGATCATGGTGTGGATGCTGTACAGCAACTACAAAGACATCCCGACCGACATCCTGGAGGCCGCCCGCATGGACGGCGCCACGCTGTGGCAAGAGTTCCGCCAGGTGCTGCTGCCTCTCACCTGGGGCAGCCTGGCGTCCACCGGTCTGTTGTGCCTGGTGCTGAGCTGGAACGAGGCCTTCTGGTCGCTCAACTTGAGTTCGGCCAAGGCCGGCACCCTGGCCACGCTGATTGCCAGCTATTCCAGCCCCGAGGGCCTGTTCTGGGCCAAGTTGTCGGCCGCGTCGCTGATGGCCATCGCGCCCATCGTGGTGTTTGGCTGGTTCAGCCAGAAGCAGCTCGTTCAAGGCTTGACCTTCGGCGCCGTCAAGTACCGCCACATCGGAGCGCACATGGCTTATCTGCAACTCAAGGGCGTCGAGAAATTCTTTGCCCAGCACCGTGCCATCAAGGGCATTGATCTCACCATCGAGCAGGGTGAGTTCGTGGTCTTTGTCGGCCCGTCGGGCTGCGGCAAATCCACGCTGCTGCGCTTGATCGCCGGGTTGGAGCGCATTGACGCCGGCAGCCTGCACCTGGACGGGCGTGACATTACTGACCTGCCGTCCAGCCAGCGCGACCTGGCGATGGTGTTCCAGAGCTACGCGCTCTACCCGCACATGAGCGTGTTCGAGAACATGAGCTTTGCGCTCAAGCTGGCTGGCGTGGCGCCGGCCACCATCCGCGAGAAGGTCGAGAAGGCCGCGCAAGTGCTGGACCTGACGCCCTATCTGCTGCGCACCCCCAAAGAGCTGTCGGGCGGCCAGCGCCAGCGGGTGGCCATCGGCCGCGCCATCGTGCGGGCGCCCAAGGTGTTTTTGTTCGACGAGCCCTTGAGCAACCTGGACGCCGCGCTGCGCGGCCAGACCCGGGTGGAGATCGCCAAGCTGCACCGCGAGCTGGGTGCCACCACCATCTACGTCACGCATGACCAGGTCGAGGCCATGACCCTGGCCGACCGGGTGGTGGTGCTGCGCGACGGCCAGATCGAGCAGGTGGGCTCGCCGCTGGACTTGTACGACCGGCCGGCCAACCAGTTTGTGGCCCAGTTCATCGGTACGCCGCAGATGAATGTGCTGGCCGCCAGTCAATTGACCGGGCTGCCCAACCTGCCCGATTTGCCGGTGCCGGTGGGCGGCTTTGTCGGCCTGCGGCCCGAGAACCTGCATTTGCGGGCAGCCGGCCAGGGCGCGCTGCAGGGCAGGGTGGAGCTGGTCGAGGCCCTGGGCGCCGAAACCCTGGTCTATGTCGCCTTGCCCGGCGGAGGCCAATTGGTGGCGCGCCAAAGCCAGCGCACCACCTTGCAGATTGGCCAGGCGGTGGGCCTGGCGCTGGACGCCGATGCGGCGCATTTGTTCGATGCCGGCGGCCGGGT
>JANLZT010000724.1:0-1655 GCA_031366465.1 Betaproteobacteria bacterium
CGCGATGCGTTGGGCAAATTGAAACTGCCGCAGACCGAGGACGACGCACTGGGCGCCGACACCTTGGTGCTGCACGACAGCCTGGGCCGGCGCCATCCGTTGGCACTGCGCGTGCTGGACGAGGCCGCAGCCGAAGCGCCCATGGCCGCCGCCGTGCGGGCCCCCGCCGGCCCCTATGGCCGGGTGCTGGAGCTGGTGGGCGCCGACCCGGCTACCGGTGAAGCTGCTGCGGCCATGGCCGCCAAACTGTGGTGCCTGCCCTGGCCCACGCCGGGCCCCTTGTCGGCGCTGCAAAGCCTGCGCGGCCTGACGCTGGACCAGCAGGCGAGGCTGGCATTGGCCCTGTCGGTGAAACCGGGCGCGGGGGATCTGGTGTTCCTGGATGTCGCGGCCTGCCTGGCCGGCATCGCGCCGGCCTGGAGCGGCGGGCCGCTGAGCTGGGCCACCTCTTGAGCAACAAGATCGTCGAGCGGCGCCGGCTTGGCTCATCCCCCTGCCCGGGGGAGGGAGCAAGGCCACGGCATCGTTTCTCCGCGAACGCCGCGCACCTACAGGCCATGGGATGCCCACGCGTCACCCCCGCCTGACCGGCGGCGGCCGTGAGCCCGCTCACCCGCTTTCTGCTGCCTGGGTCGCGGGTGTTTGATGTGGCGGAACAAGCCGACCGGCCGCTGCTGAGCTGGGCCGAGCCGGCAGCGGATGAGACCGAGGCCCGCATCGGCAGCCTTGTCGCCGGCCTGGTGCGAGACGGCGACACGCTGCAGTTCGGCATCGGCTCGGTGCCGGTGGCGCTGGCCAGCGCGCTGCAGCAGCACCGCCGGCTGCGCATCCACGGCGGGCTGGTGTCGCGGTCGCTGCTTGCACTTTGGCAGGCCGGCGCGCTGGACCGTGACGCCCGCATCACCACCGGCGTGGTGCTGGGCGGCCATGAGCTGCACCGGTTCGTCGGCGAGCTGCCAACCCTGTGGCTGACCGACGTGACCCAGACCCATGGCCCGGCGGCCATCGCGGCGCTGGCTGCGACGAGCCGCTTCGTCGCCATCAATGCGGCGGTCGAGGTTGATCTGTTCGGGCAGGTGAACGCCGAGCGCGCGGCCGGCGTGTTGCAGGCCGGTGCGGGCGGCCTGCCGGCGTTTGCGCAGGCCGCACTGGCCGCGCCGGGCGGCCGCTTGCTGATCTGCCTGGCCGCAACCGCCCGCCAGGGCAGGTTGTCACGCATCGTGCCGGCGCTGGGCGCCCACGGCCTGTGCACCCTGCCGCGCGCGCTGGCCGACGCCGTGATCACCCAGCACGGCGTGGCCGAACTGCGCACGCTGTCGGTCGAGGCCCGCGCCCAGGCCCTGATCGGCATTGCCGCACCCGAGCATCGGGCCAGCCTGGCCAATGCCTGGGCCGACATCCGGCGCACGCTGTGACCCCGGCTTTGGCCAGGGGTTTTCAGGGGGTGGTTCGAGATAGTACGTATGTGTACCATGTGGGTCGGAGTACTAGTACTGCGTTTCACCAAACTGCTTACAAATGAAATCGATGGATTCGTTCGTCAGGCTAGGCGCAAACCGCAGCCATAGCCGTAGCTATGGCGAGGATTTGCAACGACGCATGGCGGACGAAGACGCGATTTCGTGTAAGCGGTTTGGTGAAACGCAGTACTAGCC
>JANLZT010000823.1:0-1812 GCA_031366465.1 Betaproteobacteria bacterium
GCGGCCATCGCGGCCGACGGCCACCGCCTTTTCTCCAGCGGCAATCGCCTCGCTGCCGAAGGCCCGGCCCAGGTGCTCGGCAAAGCCGGCATCGATGCCCTTGCCGACAACGCCGCGAATGTCATACGCCTTGAAGGCAGAAGCCAGTACTTGCATGGAAAGTCCAGAGGGATGTGCGCCACATTGTAGGGATGGCCGCTGTGGCCTCCGGCCTGGCCCGGGGCCGGTCCAGCCGCGCCAGGCACAGGTCCGAAAACGGCGAGCAGCTACCCAGGCGCTGACTATCATCGGGCCATGTCAAGCCCTGCCAGCCACACCCCCCACGCCGCCCAGGGCCTGCATGACGACGCCGCCTACCAGGCCATGCGCACCCGCGATGCCCGCTTTGACGGCCGGCTGTTCATCGGCGTCACCTCCACCGGCATCTACTGCCGGCCGGTGTGCCGGGTGCGGCCACCACGGCGCGAGAACTGCCGTTTTTTCAGCCAGGCCGCGCTGGCCGAGGCGGGCGGCTTCCGACCCTGCCTGCGCTGCCGGCCCGAGCTGTCGCCGGGGCTGTCGCTGACCGATTCGTCCGAGGTGCTGGCGGCCCAGGCCGCGCGCTGGCTGGCGCAGGCCGCCCAGGACGGCAGTGACCCGCTGATGCCCGAGATGGCGGCCCGCCTGGGCGTCAGTGACCGCCACCTGCGGCGCATCTTTCTCAAGGCCCATGGCGTGACGGCCATCGCCTGGCTCACCACCCAGCGCCTGCTGATGGCCAAGCAGCTACTCACCGACACCGCGCTGCCGGTGCAGCAGGTGGCGCTGGCCACCGGCTATGCCAGCCTGCGGCGCTTCAATGCCGCGTTTGCTCAGCACTACCGAATGAACCCGACGCGGCTGCGCCAGGCCCGGGGCGACGCCAGCCTGCGCGACGCCGCGCTGCGCCTGGCCTGGCGCCCGCCCTATGACCTGGCGGGCATGCTGGCCTTTGTGCACAAGCGCGCGCTGGCCGGTGTCGAGCAGGTGGACGGCCTGACGATCCGCCGCACCCTGGCGGTGCAGCACCAGGGCCGCTGGCTGTCGGGCTGGCTGGTGGCGCGTTTTGTGCCTGAGGCCCACGAGTTGCACCTGAGCCTGGCGCCGGCCCTGATGCCGGCCGCCGGCAGCCTGATCGCGCGCACCCGCCAGGCGCTGGACCTGGACGCCGACCCGGCCCGCATCGACGCGGTGCTCGACGCCGGCCCGGCGCTGCCCGGCCCCCCGCTGGCCGGCGTGCGCCTGCCCAGCGGCTGGTGCGGCTTCGAGATCGCGGTGCGGGTGATCCTGGGCCAGCAGGTCACGGTGGCGGCGGCGCGCACGCTGACCCACCGGCTGGTCGAGCGCTTTGGCAGCCCCATCGAGACCCCCTTCCCCGGCCTGGACCGCTTGTTCCCGTCGGCGGCCAGCCTGGCCGCGGCCGACCCCGAGGCCATCGGCACACTGGGCATCGTGCGCCAGCGCGTCAAGGCACTGCAGGCACTGGCCGTCGAGGTTGACGCCGGCCGCCTGCTGCTGCACCGCGCGGCGCCGATAGCGCCCACGCTGGCGGCGCTGCGGGCCTTGCCCGGCATCGGCGACTGGAGCGCCCAACTGATCGCAATGCGCGCGCTGGCCTGGCCCGACGCCTGGCCGGCGAGTGACATCGCGGTGCTCAATGCGCTGCGCCCGCTCACCGGTGGCGAGCGCAGCCTGCCCCAGGCCACGGCGCTGGCCGAGGCCTGGCGGCCCTGGCGCGCCTATGCCGTGATGCGGCTGTGGCGCAGCCTGGAGGCGCCGCCCGCCCCCTCGCCC
>JANLZT010000828.1:0-2293 GCA_031366465.1 Betaproteobacteria bacterium
CCCGCGACCGCGAGGCCAAGGCGGCACGCGGCAAGGCGGTGGCCGCGCGCGGCTCAGCGGCCGGCAAGAAGGGCGGCGGCGCCAAGTCCGCCCGCAGCCGGCAGCGCTGAGACCATCGCCTCGATCAGGTCGCCAGCGCGCAGTGGCAGGCGGGCATCACCCGCCTCGGCGGCCTGGCCGTGCAGCCAGGCGGCGGCACGGGCGGCATGGATGCCCTGGGCATCGCCGGCACCGGCCGCAAAGGTCTGTGACCACAGCCCGCCCAGCCAACCGGCCAGCACGTCGCCACTGCCGGCGCTGCCCAGGCGGGCATTGCCGGTCGGGTTGATCGACGGGCTGCCGCCGGGTGCCGTGACCACCGTGCCC
This sequence comes from Betaproteobacteria bacterium, assembly GCA_031366465.1. Lineage (GTDB taxonomy): Bacteria > Pseudomonadota > Gammaproteobacteria > Burkholderiales > Burkholderiaceae_C > Pseudaquabacterium. Next base: position 367 of record JANLZT010000828.1, read on the forward strand.
GAGCCCTTGAGCAGCAGCGTGGCCTGGCACAGCTCGGCCAGCGCCCGGGCGGCGGCCAGGCGGTCGGCCTGCACCTGGGCGCTGCTGCAGCCCAGCAGGCGCGCGGCCTCCAGCGGGTGGGGGGTCAGCACGCTGGGCAGGCCGGCCGCCGCGCGCTGGCGCAGCGCCTGCAACAGGCCGGGCGCGGCGGCCACGGCGTTGAGCGCATCGGCATCCAGCACCAGCCGGCCGGCATGGGCCAGCACGGCCGGCAGGATGGCCGCCACCGCCGTGCCGCCACCACAACCGCAGACCACGGTGGCGCCGGCCAGCAGCGCCGGCTGCAGGGCTTGCGCCAGGCTGCGCGGCATCAGCTCGGGCCGCATCGCGTCTGGCAGCTCGTTGCCGTCCAGCCGCGCCAGGTAGACCCGCCCGGCGCCCGCTGCCAGCGCCGCGCGCGCCGCCAGGCTGGCCGCACCGCCCATGCCCGGGGCACCGGCAATCACCAGCACATCGCCAAAACTGCCCTTGTTCTGGGCATGGCGGCGGGCTGGCAGCCACTGGTCCAGCAGGCCCGGGCCTTGCAACAGGGCGCTGGGCACGGCGTTGACGCCCTCCACGCCCAGGCTGGCCAGCCAGACCCGGCCGGCCTGGTCGCGGCCGTGGCCGGTGAACAGGCCCGGTTTGAGCGTCAACAGCGCCAGCGTGTGGGCGGCGGCCACCACCTCATCGCCCAGGCGGCGGCCGGTGTCGCCACACAGGCCGGTGGGCAGGTCCACCGCCAGCACCGGCGCCTGGCCGGCATTGAGCAGGCGCACGGCCTGGGCGATGGCACCCTGCGGTGCGCGGCTGTGGCCCAGGCCCAGCAGCGCGTCGATGGCCAGGCCAGTGTGGGCGGCCAGGCCGGCCAGGTCGGTCTCAATCCACACGCCAGCATCCTGGGCAGTCTGCAAGGCCCAGGCGGCGTTTGGCGGCCGTTGGGCTGGATCGCCCACCAGGCTGATGCGCACCGACCAGCCCTGCTGGTGCAGCAGCCGGCCGGCCACCAGGCCATCGCCACCGTTGTTGCCCGGCCCGGCGGCGATCCAGACCTGGCGTGATGCTGGGGCCATCGCCAGCGCCAGCTTGGCCACCGCCAGCCCGGCCTGGGCCATCAGGGTTTGCGGGGCGCTGGTGGCCAGCGCGGCATGCTCGATCTGGCGGCTGGCGGCCGCATCGAACAGCGGCCAGTCGGCCTGGCTGGGCAGCACCGCGCGCAGCGCCGGCAGGGGGGTGGTGGGCATCGGCTGGGCGGTCCGGGGCAGGGCGGTGGTGGCTCTCCAACGGCAGGGTTCACCAGCTTGGAGGGGCCAGATCATTGTGCTGCACTGCCCAGCTTTCGGGCCGGCGCCGGCCAGCCCTCGACCCCAGGAGCTTCCAGCTCATCAAGCCCAACCAGGCCGGCGACAAGATGAAGGACGGCGCCATCGATGCCTTCTTCTTCGTTTGCGGTGCGCCCGCCACTACACCGCCGGCTTCGGCCTGCTGCAGGAGGTGACGCACCGGGGCGTGCACCGGGCGTTTGTGCTGGGCCTGATTTTTTTGGTGTCCCGCACCGCCACGCGCTGCTGGCGGCCCAACCCCAGCACCGCCTGGCCAGCCCGGGCGGCGTGCCCTGGTTTGACTGGCTGTGGCGCTGGGCATCGCGGCTGCCGTGCTCTACATCCCCTGGATCTTCGAGGACCTGGCCTTCTGCGTCGGCAACCTCGGCAAGCTGGACATGGCGATGGGCTCGATGCTGATCGTGCTGTTGCTGGAGGCCACCCGGCGCAGCATGGGCTGGCCGCTGCCCATCATCGCCATCGCCTTCATGGCCTGTGCGATGGCCGGGCCGGTGTTCCCGGGCCTGCTCAAGCATGCCGGGGCCAGCTGGGCCCAACTGGTCAACCACCAATACCTCACCAGCCAG
>JANLZT010000014.1:0-7629 GCA_031366465.1 Betaproteobacteria bacterium
CTGAACTGGCTTTGCCGCTGCTGCGCCTGCCAGGCCTGCACCGCCAGGAACACGGCCGTGCCCAGCAGCGCCCAGAGGGTGATGTGCTTGAGCGTGGTGGGGAACTCCTTCATGCCGCGACGATGCCATGGATCCAGCCGGGCCCCGGGCCTTGCTTGCGGGTAGTCGATAGGCCGCTGGCGGGGCCCTGCAGGCATCATCGCCGCACGGGCCACGCCAGCGCTGCGCGGCCGATCCACAACCGGTGAGGGAGAAGACATGCCAACGCTGCAATTCGGTCCGCTTGCGGGCCGGGCTTGGGGCCTGTGCAGAGCCACCTTGATCGGCCTGGGCGCCGGCTTGGCGCTGCTGTCGGCGCAGGCCGCCGACGCGCCGGTGGGGGCTGCATCGGCGCCTGCGTCGCCCAGCCCGGCCACACCCCCGCCCGCCGCTGGCGTCAACCCTGACACGCTGCTGCCGGTAGAGATGTTCTTCCGCCATCCCGACATCGGCAGCGCCAAGCTGTCGCCCTCGGGCCGCCGCCTGGCCATCGCCTTGAACGTGCGCGAGCGCCTGGGCCTGGCGGTGATCGACCTGCAAGGCAGCGAGCCGCCCAAGCTGTTGATGCGCGATGACCAGGCCGACATCCGCAATTTCGACTGGGTCAATGACGAGCGGCTGGTGTTCAGCCTGATCCAACTGGACGCCGGCAGTCGCGACCAGGACTTCGGCCCGGGCCTGTTCTCGGTCGGTCTGGACGGCGGCGCAGCCCGCATGCTGGTGCGGGTGCGCAGGGACGCCGTCCGCGAGCGCCGCATCGGCCAGGAGCCGCTGGAGCGCAACCACCGCCTGCTGGCGGTGCCGGCCGGCGGCCAGGGCGACGAGGTGGTGGTGGGGCAATCGCGCCGTGACGCCAGCGGTGAGTTCGACTCGGTGCTGCCGCTGCGGCTGAACGTGGTCAGCGGGCGCAGCCGGTCGTTGGGCCAGGGCATGCCCGACAAGGTCAAGCGCTGGCTGTTCGACCCCCAGGGTGAGCCCCGGGTGGCCTTTGCCACCCACCAGGGTGAAACCATCGTTTACTGGCGCGCGCCCGGCACTGATCCCTGGCAGGAGTTGGTGCGCCACCCGACCCACCGCTGGCCCTACCAGCCACATTCGGTGGATTCGGCCGGGCAGCTTTTTGTGCTGGTCACCGAGCGCGGCGGCGCCGGCATCGACGTGCTCAAGCGCTTCGATTTCAAGACCGGCCAGCCCGAGGCCGAGGCCCTGGCGCGCACGCCGGGTTTTGATTTCCATGGCGACCTGGTCTACGACGGTGCCGACCCACAGCGCCTGAGTGAGGGCGCGCTGGGCCTGCGCCTGACCACCGACGCCGAGACCACCGTCTGGTTCAAGCCCCGGCTGGCCGCGCTGCAACAAGTCGCCGACCAGCGCCTGCCCGGCCGCATCAACCGCCTGAGCTGCCGGCGCTGCGACGCCGACGATGCGGTGGTGCTGATGGAAAGCTGGTCCGACCAGGACCCGGGCCAGCTCTGGCTGCACAAGCCGGCCAGCGCCCAGTGGCAGCGCATCGGCACGGTGCGCAAGGATGTCGAGCCCAGCCGCATGGCGCGCCTGGACCTGCACCGCTTCAAGGCCCGCGACGGGCTGGAGATCCCCGTCTGGATCACCCAGCCCCGGCCCTTGCCGGGCCCGCCCGCGCCCAGGCCGGCGGTGCTGCTGGTGCACGGCGGGCCCTGGGTGCGCGGCAACACCTGGCACTGGTCGGGCGAGGCCCAGTTCCTGGCCTCGCGTGGCTATGTGGTGATCGAGCCCGAGTTCCGCAGCAGCACCGGCTATGGCAGCAAGCTGTACTCGGCCGGCTTCCGCCAGTGGGGCCGGGCGATGCAGGATGACCTGGTCGACACGGTGCGCTGGGCTGCCAAGCAGGGCTGGGTGGACGACAAACGGGTCTGCATCGCCGGCGCCAGCTATGGCGGCTATGCCACCTTGATGGGCCTGGTGCGCGACCCCGAGATGTACCGCTGCGGCATTGCCTGGCTGGCGGTGAGCGACCCGCGGCTGATGTTCCAGTGGGCCTGGGACTACGACGTCGGCGAAGAAGGCCGCAATTTCGAATACCCCCTGCTGATCGGCGACCCGGTGGCCGACGCCGCGATGCTGACCGACATCGCGCCCATCACCCATGCCGCGCGCATCCGCACGCCGCTGCTGCTGGCACATGGCCAGCAAGACCACCGGGTGCCGGTGCTGCATGCCAACCGGCTGCGCGAGGCCATGGCCGCCGCCGGCCACCCGCCCGAATGGGTGCTCTACGACGACGAGGGCCACGGCTGGCTGCGGCCGGCCAACCGCTACGACTTTGCGCGGCGCATGGAGCGCTTTCTGGCCCAGCAGCTGGGGCCGGCGGCGCGCTGAGCACGGCGGCCGGCGCTGGCTCAGGCGGCGTGCGGGCCGGCGTGGCCGGGGTCGGGCGTGTCGTCGGCAGCGGCGGCAGCGCTGGCAGCGGCCCAGCCCGGGCCAACCACCCGCTGCTCGATCGCCCCCAGCAGGCCCAGCCCGTCACGGCCCGCCAGCGCGATGTGCAGCGTGTCGCCAAAACGCAGGTAGGGGGTCTGGGCGGCGCCATCTTGCAGGGCCTCGGTCGCCCGCAGCGCGGCGATGCTGCCAAAGCCTTGGGCCCCAGCCGCACCGGCCAGTGCGCCCGTGCCGACGATGGCCCCCGCACGGAAGTTGCGGGTTCTGGCCAGGTGCGCGATCAACTGGCCAAAGTGCAACGCCATGCCGGCGCCCGCATCGGCCAGGGCCGCCGGCTTGCCGTTCCAGCGCGTCTGCAGGCCCAGGTGCAGCCGGCCGCGCTGCCAGGCCTTGCCCAGCTCGTCCACAGTCACGGCCACCGGGCCAAAGGCCGCAGCCGGCTGGGCGGCGCCCGGTGAGGCCCGCAGCGCCCAACCATTGGCCAGCATCAGCAGGCGCACACCGTCCAGTGCCTGCTCGGCGCTGGCGCCCATGGCCACATCACCGGTGATGACGGCCAGGCCGGCATTGAAATCGATGCCCAAGGCCTCGGCGCCGAAGCAGGCGTCGTCATGCGGGCCCAGCAAGTCGTCGCTGGCGCCCTGCAGCATGGTCGGCGCGGCCTCCAGGCCATCGGCCGGCGGGCCAGGATCATGCCGGCCCGCGCCGGCCACCCACTGGTAGGCGCGCGGCAGCGGCGCCATGCAGCGGCGCGGATCGAAGCTGAAGGCATGCCGGGCCCGGCCCTGGTTGAGCGCGACATACAGATCCTGCAACTGTGGCGACAGGAAGTTCCAGTCGTCCAGCACCTGCTGCAACCGGCTGGCGCAGGCGCTGGCGAAGTGGGCGGTGGCCAGGTCGCGCGAGACGACGACCAGTTGGCCATCGCGTGAGCCGTCCTGGTAGGTGGCGAGTTTCATGGGTTGGCGCGGCACCGGCGACGGTGGCAGGGGCTGGCAGTGGGTCGGCGTGGGTCGGGCTTCAGGGCGGGCGAGGCATTGTGCAGCCCACCCCCACCCCATCCCAAACCCCCCTTGTGGGGGCGCTGCTGAGCTGGCCGCGCGTGGCAGCATCTGGCCATGTTGCAGCAACGTCGCAGCCCCCTGCAGGCCTGGCCGGCGCTGGCGGGCCTGGCGCTGCTGGTGATGGCCGCGCACCTGCTGGCGCTGTCGGGCTGGGCTGGCCTGGCCATCCAGCCGGCGGGCCTGACGGCCCAGCTACGGCCGCGCACCATCCTGCTGCTGCTGCCGAGGCCGCAAGCGCGGGTCGATCCAGCCGGGCCGGCCAGCCCGGATCAAACCCAGCCGACTGCAGCGGCCAGCCCGCCGCAAGGCAGCGCCAGGCCGGCGCGCGGATCGGCCGCCACCAAGGCCGGCCCTGGCCCTGACCAGGTCATCCCGGCGGCCGCAGCGCCGGAGGCCACCGCAGCGCTCGGCGCCAGCCTGCGTGGCGACACCAGCACAAACGCCGCCGCCCCTGCCGCCGCCACTGCCGCCCCCACCGCCGCTGCCCTGGCCGATGCCCTGCCCGGTGGGCCCGAACCAGCCGATCCCAGCGACACCCCAGCGATCACCCCATCGGCCAGCGGTGAACCCCCGCCGCTGTACCCCGCCCACTGGCCGGCTGCCGCCGTCTTGCGCTACGAGATGCAGTACTACGGCCGCCGAGGCGAGGCCGTGCTGGAGTGGCGGCCCGCCGGCAGCAGCTACCAGTTGCAACTCAGCGGTGTCGGCCAGGCCCCGGCCGGGCCGCCGCCAGCCAGCGCCGACAGCCCCACCGCCGCGCGCGAGCGGCGCCTGATCGAGCAGGCCAGCCAGGGCCAGCTCGACGCTTACGGCCTGGCACCTGAGCGTTTCACCGACCGGCGGCGCGGCCGCAGCCAACGCGCCGCCAACTTCCGCCACGCGCTGGGCCGCATCGAGTTCTCGGGCCCGCCGCACACCCATCCGGCCTGGCTGGGCGCGCAGGACAGCCTGAGCTGGTGGGTGCAACTGCCGGCCATCGCCGCTGCGGCTGCGGCCACCCACACCGCCCTGCCCGAGATCCGCTTGTTCGTGGTGGACGCGCGCGGCGGTGGTGAAACCTGGCGCTTCGAAAACCTGGGATGGGTGGTGCTGGACGGCCACCTCGGGCCGGGCCCGGTTGAACTCTGGCGACGCGAGCCCTTGCAGCCCGAGGGCCAGCGCATCGAGCTGTGGCTGGACCCGGCACGCCAGCACTGGCCGGTGCAATTGCGGTTGAGCAGCCTGCGCAGCGGCGGCCGCTTCGAGTTGCGCCTGCTGGCCATCGACAACCCGGCCCGGTGATGGCCGGCCGGGCTTGAAGTGCGGCGCTCCCGCCCCATCTGGGGCAACAAGGAGCCTGACCATGCAAACCCTCTACAACTCTGACAGCTTCACCGTGGTGGCGTTCGAGGCGGTGGCCGCCGATGCCGTCAGCGATCCCGCCAGGCCCCGCCCCGGGTCGCGCGGCGGCTACGAGATCGTCGACAAATTCACCCGCAAGGAGATCTTCATCCAAGGCGAGGTGGCAGCATCTTTCCAGCAAGGCGTGCAGGCGCTGGTGGCGCAAGGCCCGGACGAAGAGGCGCTGGATGCCTACATCGCCGGCTATGCCCAGCTGGCCCACCAGCCGGTGCTGCTGCACTGAACTTGCCGGCCCCTGGGCTTGCGGGCTGCGCTGCGCGGGCCCTTGTAACGGGCCAGGCCGCGACCCGGCTCCTACAATTCGGGCCATGAATCACCCTGCCGCACCTCAAGCCCGCGCCGCCGCCGCCTACACCCGGGGCGCCGGCCTGCCGGCCCTGCTGGCGCGGCGCATCGTCATCATCGACGGCGCGATGGGCACCATGATCCAGCGCTACAAGCTGAGCGAGGCTGATTTCCGCGGCCCACGCTTTGCCGACCATCCCAAGGACCTGAAAGGCAACAACGACTTGTTGCCACTGACCCAGCCCGAGGTGATCCGTGCGATCCACGCCCAATACCTGGCGGCCGGTGCCGACCTGATCGAGACCAACACCTTCGGCGCCACCTCGATCGCCCAAGAGGACTACGGCCTGGGCCACATCGCGCGTGAGCTCAATGTGGCCGCCGCCCGCATCGCCCGCGCCGCCGCCGACGCCGCCAGCACCCCCGACCACCCGCGCTACGTGGCCGGCGCGCTGGGCCCCACGCCGCGCACCGCCAGCATCAGCCCGGATGTCAACGATCCCGGCGCCCGCAACACCAGTTTTGATGAGTTGCGCGCGGCCTATTACGAGCAAGCCGAAGGCTTGCTGGAGGGTGGCTGCGATTTGTTCCTGGTCGAGACCATCTTTGACACCCTCAACGCCAAGGCGGCGATCTTTGCGCTGGACGAGTTGATGGAAAACACCGGCGAGCGCCTGCCGGTGATCATCAGCGGCACGGTGACCGATGCGTCCGGCCGCATCCTGTCGGGCCAGACCGTGCCGGCCTTCTGGCACAGCGTGCGGCATGCGCGGCCATTGGCGGTGGGCCTGAACTGCGCGCTGGGTGCAGCGGTGATGCGGCCCTACATCGAAGAGCTGGCCAAGGTGGCGGGCGACACTTACATCAGTTGCTACCCGAATGCCGGCCTGCCCAACCCGATGGCCGAGACCGGGTTTGATGAGACGCCCGAGGTCACCGGCCGCATGCTGGCCGAGTTCGCCCAGGCCGGATTCGTCAACATCGTTGGCGGCTGCTGCGGCACCACGCCCGAGCACATCGCCGAGATCGCCCGCCGGGTGGCCGGCTATCGCCCGCGCAGCAAGGCCGATCCGCTGTTTTCGGGGCTGCTGGCGGCTTGATCAGGCCGGCGCCGCCGCGCTGGCGGCGGGCGGCTCAAGATCCGCCCACAGCGCCTCGGGCGTGACCGTGAGATCGACGCTGGCCAGGTGCACCGCCTCATCGGCGCCGCTGGGGTGCAGCACCCACAGGCCGTCAACGGGCTGCTTGCGAAACAGATCGCAGCGCCGTGAATCCACGTCGATCAGCAGGTACTCGGCCAGCGACGCCAATTGCCGGTAACTGGCGAACTTGTCGCCGCGGTCGTAGGCGGCGGTGGACGCTGACAACACCTCGACCACCAGCACCGGCTCACGCTTGATCAGGCGGTCGGCGGCGTCAACGGCGCTGCAGGTGACCATCAGATCGGGGTAGAAGAAACTGCCCAGGCTTTCTACCTGCAGCTTGACGTCGCTGCCGTACACCCGGCAAGGGCTGCCGCGCAGGTGCTGGCGCAGGGCGATGTACAGATTGCCCGCCACGGTGTAGTTGCGATCCTCGCCGCCGGCCATCGCGAACACCTCTCCAGCGACAAACTCGTGCTTGACCGTCTGGGTGGCATCCCAGGCCAAAAACTCGGCGGCGCTCATGCGCTGCTTGTGAAGGGCATATCCCACATGGCGCTCCGCTGCGATCAGGCTCATGCCCCGGAGTCTAAAGGCCGGCCCCGTAGAATGCGAGGCTTCCCGAGGAGCGTTGCGACGGCGGTTTTGCTCCCCAGCAAGCCGCCGCCAGGCTCGGGACGGTGCGGCGGCTCAAGCCCCCGCACCTGGCAACCGCGCTCACCCATCGCCTGCCGCGCAGGCGCGCCGGGTGAGCCGGGGCGCCGCAGCAGGCCAGACAAGCATTGATGCCTGCCGCCATGACCGAATCCGACTTGCCCCGCCCTGCCGTACCCCCCATGCGCCTGGCCGGCCTGGAGCCGGTAGCCATCACCCAGGGCAGCTTGTTCGTCAACATCGGCGAGCGCACCAATGTCACCGGCAGCAAGGCCTTCGCCCGGATGATCCTGGAAGGGCGCTATGAGGATGCGCTGAGTGTGGCGCGCCAGCAGGTGGAAAACGGCGCCCAGGTGATCGACATCAACATGGACGAGGCCATGCTCGACAGCGCTAGCGCGATGGAGCGCTTCTTGAAGCTGATTGCCGGCGAGCCCGAGATCGCCCGGGTGCCGATCATGGTCGACAGCAGCAAGTGGAGCGTGATCGAGACCGGCCTGAAGTGCCTGCAGGGCAAGGGCATCGTCAACAGCATCTCGCTCAAAGAGGGCGAGGCCGAGTTCAAGCGCCAGGCCACGCTGCTGCGGCGCTATGGCGCGGCCACCGTGGTGATGGCCTTTGATGAA
>JANLZT010000788.1:0-2003 GCA_031366465.1 Betaproteobacteria bacterium
GGCCTGGGTTTGACGCGGGCATGATGCGGCCTCGATTGCCACCGCACCATGCCCAGGCCCATCTCAGCCCCGCCAATTTGCCGCCCCGTGCGCCTGCCCCGGCTGGGTCTGTCGCCTGGCCGTCGGCCGCTGGCCAGGGTCTGGCCCAGCGTGATCGCCAGCCTGCTCAGCGCCCTGGCGGGCTGCAGCAGCAACCCGCCACGGCCCGGCCCGGTGGCTGGCCCGGCCAGCCCGATCAGCGTGCCGACGCCCTCACCCGGCCTGGCGGCACCCGGCCTGCCACCCGGCACCGACCCCGGCCGTGACGGCCCCGGCGCCCTGCCGCCGCCCGACCTGCTGGCCGTGCCCGACGCCGAGCCCCGGCTGGAGCTGGTGCGCGCTGGCGGCGCCAACAAGCCCTACGAGACCCTGGGCCAGGCCTACACCCCTTTGAGTGGCGACCCAACGCTGCTGCAGCGTGGCCTGGCGTCCTGGTATGGCCGCAAGTTCCATGGCCGCAGCACCGCCAACGGCGAGACCTACAACATGTACGCGATGACGGCCGCGCACCGGACCATGCCGCTGCCAAGTTATGCCCGGGTGCGCAACCCGGCCAACGGCCGTGAGGTGGTGGTGCGCGTCAACGACCGCGGGCCCTTCCACAGCGACCGGGTGATCGACCTGAGCTACACCGCCGCGCTCAAGTTGGGCGTCCTGGCCGGGGTGGCGACTGTCGAGATCGAGCGCATCACCTACGAATCGATCCGCCTGGGCAACTGGCGCACGCCTGCCCCCCTGGCCAGCCAGGGACCGGTGCCGCCGGCCGAGGCCATGGCGCCTGCCAACGCGCCCACCCAGCCGGCCGCCCGTGCCAGCACCGGCTTCTGGCTGCAACTGGGCGCCTTTGCGCAACGTGAGGGCGCACTGGGCCTGCAACAGCGGCTGGCAAAGGGTGCCGGCTGGCTGGCGCCGCTGATGGCTGTCTTCAACGAGCGCAGCCTGCACCGCCTGCAGGCCGGCCCCTATGCCAGCCGGGCCGACGCGCGCCAAGCGGCCGAGCGCCTGAGCGAGGCCCTGAACCTGGTGCCGGCCCTGGTGGAGCGCCGCTGATCGGCGCGCCAGTCGCCAGCTACACCAGCACCTGCTGCACCGCCAGAAAGTGGCAGGTGCTGCCGGTGATCACAAACAGATGCCACACCAGATGGCTGTAGGGCATGCGCCGGTCGATCAAGAAAAACAGGCTGCCCAGGGAGTAAGCCACCCCGCCCGCCACCAGCAATTGCAGGCCCTGCGGCGGCAGGCTGCTGAGCATCGGCCGGCCCACCACCAGCACCATCCAACCAAACGCCAGGTACAGGCCGGTGGACAAGAGCGGGTGGCGCAGCCGGTCCAGCAGCTTGAGCAGCACCCCCAGCAAGGCAATGCCCCAGACCCCGGCCAGCATCTGCCAGCCCTCGCCGCGCTGGATCTGGCCCAGCGCAAACGGCGTGTAGCTGCCGGCGATGAAGATGAAGATCACCGCGTGGTCGCATTTGCGCAGCGCGCGTTTGGCGGCACCCACCGGCAGCGCGTGGTAGAGCGCCGACACCGCGTACATCAGCACCATGCTGGCGATGAACACCGTCACCCCCAGGTGGCGGATGGGGTGGCGTGCGGCGTCCACCTGGTCGGCCAGCACCGGCATCGACGCCAGCGCCAGCAGGCAGCCCAGGCCGTGGCTGGCGGCGTTGGCCCGCTCTTCACGCGGCGTCTGGTTGAACGGTGAATCGGGGCTCACGGGTGCTCCGGCGGGCGCAGTGGGGGCGGGTCGGGAGCCAAGCAACGCCGCCCTCAGCCTAGCTTTCGGCCGCACCGGGCCAAGCTGAAGGACGCTTGACAGCCGTCGTCCAGGTCTTGTGGTTTTTATCACTTAAGCGGGCATTGCCGGCCGGCGGCCGCCTGACGTGGGCTTTGATCTGCCAACTCTGACCTCGGCCAAACCCGGCCGTGCAGCGACTATTCCTGGGCTGCTGGGCCGCTGTGGC
>JANLZT010000067.1:0-6550 GCA_031366465.1 Betaproteobacteria bacterium
GTCCACCGTGATCACCGCCTTGCGCACCGGGTGGCCCAGCACGTCCTCGTAGAGCGGCTCGTAGGGCAGGCGCTCGAATTCGCGCTCCATGGTCTCCTTGCGCACCAGGTGGACGATCAGCTTGAGCCGCATCTTGCGGCGCACGGCGGTCTCGCCAAAGATGGCGCGGATGTCGAGCAGGCCGATGCCGCGCACCTCCAGCAAATTGAGCAGCAACTCGGGGCAGCGGCCTTCCAGGGCGCTTTGCGAGATTTTGTAGAAATCGACCGCATCGTCGGCCACCAGACCGTGGCCGCGCGAAATCAGCTCCAGGCCCAGCTCGCTCTTGCCCAGGCCAGACTCGCCCGTCAGCAACACGCCCAGGCCCAGGATGTCCATGAACACCCCGTGCCGCGTGATGCGCTCGGCAAACAGCTGCGCCAGATAGGCCCGCACCGTGTCGATCACCTGCCCGGCGGATTCAGCCGTGACAAACAACGGTATTTCGGCGCGGTCGCACATCGCCACCAGGCGGTCGGGCGGGGTCACGCCGTCGGCGGCGATCAGCACCGGGGGCTCCAGCGTGACGATGCGTGAGATGCGCCGTTCCTGGTCCTCGGGCGACGACTGCGACAGGTAGGCGACCTCGCGGCGGCCCACGATCTGCACCCGGTAGGGGTGGATGTAGTTGAGGTAGCCCACCAGGTCGGCGGCCGACCGGGCGTCGCGCACGGCTGCTTCGTCGAAGTGGCGTTCCGGGTGGGCATGCCCGGCAATCCAGGCCCAGTGCAGCAACTCGCGCTGGGCTTCAAACAGGGCTTCGGCGCTGATCGAGCTGGGTTTCATCGGGGCGCGCGCGGTCGGTGGCTGGCAGCGGGCGGGCCGGCCATCAGGCCACCGACTTCAAGGGGGCCCAGCCGGCGATCAGCGCATGCAGGGTGGCGGCATCAGCGGCCAGCTTGAGCTGCTCGCGCAACTCGCGGTCGGACAGCATCTCGGCGATCTCAGACAGGATCTCCAGATGCCGCTGGGTGGCCGCTTCGGGCACCAGCAGGAAGATCAGCAGGTTGACCGGCGCGTCGTCCGGCGCATCGAAGGGGATGGGCTGCAGCACCCGGATCACCGCCGCCAGCGGATTCTTCAGGCCCTTGATGCGGCCATGCGGGATCGCCACGCCATGGCCGAGGCCGGTGGAGCCCAGGCGCTCACGCGCAAACAGGTTGTCGGTGACCACTGCGCGGGCAATCGCGTGGTGGTTTTCGAACAGCATGCCCGCATGCTCAAACACACGCTTCTTGCTGGTGACGTCCACATCCACCACGACATTGGCGACGGACAGGATGGCGGCGAGACGGTTCATGGCGTTCTCCGCGTGATGGCCGATGCATCGGCGCACCGCGGGTCCTGTGACAGAAAAATGATTATAGAAATGCGATGCTGCACTGCAATGTAGAACCCTCCCCCGATTGCGGGATGCAGCGCCAGCGCGGGCGGGATGTTGTCACGGCGCAGCAGGCCTGCCAATCGATGTATCGGCGCATCAGCGTATCGGCGCTGACAAAAACGGCCCCCGCAGGGGCCGTTGCTCAGCCGGGCGCCGCGGTCACACCACGCCGGCATCCAGGCGCTTGGGCGCGGGATGGTGGTGGTCTTGCAGGCGGTCCTTGTGCTTGCAGACCTGGCGATCAAGCTTGTCCATCAACTGGTCGATCGCGGCGTAAAGATCCTCGTGCGATTGCTCGACGAAGATGTCTTTGCCTTTGACATGGAGAGTGACTTCGGCCTTCTGCCGTCGCTCCTTCTCCTTGAGCTTCTCGACCGTCAGCAGAACACTGATGTCGACCACCTGATCAAAATGCCGTGTCACCCGGTCCAATTTGGTAAGCACGTACTCACGCAGGGCGGGTGTCACGTCCAGATGGTGTCCGCTGATCGTCAGGTTCATCAGAGCGTCCTTTCAAAAGGGTTTCACGAAAGACTCGACGGGCACTGCGGCAATGGGGGCTGTCTCAGTGGGGATCCATCCCGTGCCAAGCCAGTGTGCGCCTGTTCCCTGCCGGATGACAAGTGCGGACAAGTGCGGCGCCATGGCCGCAGCGTGCGAGATTGCCGTGATCGCGCTGCGCAGCACAGCCGCCGCCTGCGCACCAGATGCAAGGTGTTACAGGCTGTAAGGCATAGTCAGGGGTTTTGCGGCGCGCTATTCTCCAAACACGGTAAAGTGCCAAAAATATTGACCCAGTCAATTTGGTGTGAATCGCCGGCTTGATTTCTGGGTTTGTGACGTTTTTGGTGGCCTCGCTCTCGTTCAGACAGCTTGGGCGCCCTGTGGAGGCTGTGGTTCGGTCGGCAGAATGAGAAAAAGCGCAACCAACGACGATGTGCTGTCCACCCGCGAGGCCGCTGAGCGGCTGGGGGTGGCCCTGCGAACCGTGCAGCTCTGGGTGGAGGGCGGCGTTTTGCCGGCCTGGAAGACCGCAGGCGGGCACCGACGGATTTCCCGGGTGGCGGTTGAACGCCTGATCCGCGAGCGCACCGCCGCCCTGTCTGGTGATGTGGTGGCGCCGCAGGTCAGCGCCCCCGCCAACAGCGAGCAACGGCTGCAGGTGATGGTGGTCGAGGACGAGCCCGAACTGCTGCGCTTGTTCACGATGGTGATTGCGGGCTGGGATCTGCCGGTGACGGTGACCTCCGCCAGCAATGGCTTCGAAGCCCTGTTGCGCATGGGCCAGCGCTGCCCCGACTTGCTGGTCACTGACCTGAACATGCCCGGCATGGACGGCTTCAAGATGATCGCGTCGTTGCGCGGCGTGGGCCAGGAGTTCAACAGCATGGACATCGTGGTCGTCACCGCCCTGGAAACCGACGAGATTGATCGTCGCGGCGGCCTGCCGTCCGGCGTGCGGGTGTTCCACAAGCCGGTGCCTTTCGACGAGATCGAATCCCTGGTGCGGGACCGCGTCGCGGCCATGATGTCGCTGGTTATGCCCGCCTGAGCGTCACAGCGTCTGGCCGCGCAGCGGTCATGACGATTTGTGACATTGAGCATGGTGCGCTGCGGGCGCAGCCACAGGGCCCCGACGACAATCGGGGGCTCCCTGATGGACCAGCGACGGAGCCCCAGCCATGAAGCGCGTACTGATCGTCGAGGACCAGGCAGACATTCGCAAGCTGATCCGGATGACCCTGGAGTTCGAGCCCTATGAAATCCACGAGGCCGCCGACGGCCTCACCGGCTTGCGCATGGCCAGCGAGTTGCAGCCCGAGGTGCTGCTGCTCGACGTGATGATGCCGGGCGAGATGGATGGCCTGCAGGTCTGCCGCCAGGTGCGTGCCGATCCACTGCTGTCGGGCATGCGGGTGCTGCTGTTGTCGGCCCGCGGCCAGGCCCGCGACCGCGAGGCCGGTGCACTCGCAGGTGCCGACGAGTACCTCATCAAGCCCTTCAGCCCGCTGCAGTTGGTCGAGACGATCGAGCGCTTGTTGCCCGGCGCCTGAGGCCGGCCGCCAGCGGCTGGCGTGGCCGGGGCGGATGCCATAATCGCGCCCTTGTTGTTGCTGGAGCACCGCATTGGGCCCTGGTCACCCTCGGTGACCGTCCACGCCAGGCCTGGTCTGGGGTAAGACGGTCGAAAAGAACCTTCCGCCCCCGCGGCTGATGCCGGCCCCTGCGCACCGGGGTCGCCCCGCGCTGGAGACTTGCATGCTCAATGTGTTCACGCTGGCCCAAGGCAGGCTGGTGCAGCAAGAAATCACCCATCCCGACCAGCTGGCCGGCGTGCGCCCGGTGTGGGTCGATCTGGAGTCACCCCTGGCGGTCGAGAAGGGCTGGATCGCGGCCCATTTCGGGCTGACCATTCCCGACAACATCGTCGATGACGATCTGGAGGAATCGGCCCGCTTCTACGAGGAAGACAACGGCGAGCTGCACATCCGGTCCGACTTCCTGATCGACGATGACGTGACGCCACGCAATGTGCGGGTGGCCTTCATCTTGAAGGACGGCGTGCTGTTCTCGGTGCACGGCGAGGACCTGCCGGTGTTCCGATTGCTGCGCCTGCGCGCACGCCGCATCCCGGCGCTGATCGGCGATGCCAAGGACGTGCTGCTCAAGCTCTATGACGCCGATGCCGAGTACTCGGCCGATGCGCTGGAGGGCATTTACGACAGCCTGGAAAAAGTCAGCGCCCGGGTGCTCAAGCAAGATGTCGATGACCAGGCGGCCGGCGCCGCGCTGGGGGCAATAGCCAAGGAAGAAGACCTGAACGGCCGCATCCGCCGCAATGTGATGGACACCCGCCGGGCGGTGAGCTTCATGATGCGCAGCCGGATGCTCAATGCCGAGCAGTTCGAGGAGGCCCGGCAGATCCTGCGCGACATCGATTCGCTCGATTCACACACGGCTTTTGTGTTCGACAAGATCAACTTCTTGATGGACGCCACGGTCGGCTTCATCAACATCAACCAGAACAAGGTGATCAAGATTTTCTCGGTGGCCAGCGTGGCGCTGCTGCCGCCCACCTTGATCGCCAGCATTTACGGCATGAACTTCAAGTTCATGCCCGAGTTGCAGGCGGACTGGGGCTACCCCTATGCCATCGGCCTGATGGTGGCGTCGGTGGCCGCGCCTTTCATCTATTTCCGCCGCAAGGGCTGGCTGCGGTGAGCCGCGCAGCGTCGAACCCGGCACTTGCGTGCGGCGCATCACGTCCCGGCGCTGGCGGCCGGCCCTAGACTCCCGCTTGTGATGACTGCCATGCCGCCCAACTTCAATCGGTCCATGCTGGCTGCGCTGGCCCTGCTGGCCGGCCTGCTTTGCGGCCTGCTGGCGCTGCCGGCGCAGGCGCAATTTGCGATGGTGCCGTCGCCGCTGCTGGCCACCCCCGGCCCCAGCATTGCGGGCTCTGACGACGACTACAAGCGCGACGCCGCCAAGCATTTGTACGCCGCCTACCCGATGCGCATCTTCAAAGGCAAGATGCCGCCCCTGCTGTACGGGGTGGCGATTGTCGAGACCGACGTGGACGCCGAAGGCATGGTGCTGGAGGTGCGCATGCGGCGCCCGCCGGGGGCGGCCGAGGTGGGCCCGTGGATCCAGCAGATGATCCGCAAGGCCGCGCCCTTCCCGCCGCCGTCCAAGCTGGGCAAGGCCACTTACGTCGATATCTGGCTGGTGCACAAGGGTGGCAACTTCCAGCTCGACACCCTCACTGAGGGCCAGCACTGAGGCTGCGCCTGTGGCGGGCTTGGCGAGCGCCCGATACGGCGTTTCGGGCGCGCCTCAACCAGCGGCGCGGCGCTTCAACCAGCGCATCAGCACGCCGATCAGCGGCAGCTTCTCGTACAGCTCTTCGGCCGCATCCCAGTAGTCGCGGTGCGATGAGACCCGGCCGTCGTCACCAAAGCGCAGGTGGCTGGCGCCGTGGATGTGCATCGCTGCAGCGCCCGCGCGGCGGCTGCGAAAGCTGAAATCCCAGGTCAGGAAGGCGTCGTCAGCCGCCGCCACGATCTCGATCACGGTGAATTGCGGGGCCTCCAAGGTCTCGAACATGTGCCCGAAGATGGCGTTGATGGCGTCCAGCCCCTGCACCTCGTTGAACGGGTCCTTGAAGCGGGCTTGCGGCTGGTAGGCCTGCGCCAGCCGGCCCTGCGGCGCCAGGTCCTGGGGCACCAGGCTCTCGAACAGGCGCACCAACCGGTCGACCCGGGCGTCGGTGTGGCGGGTGTGGCCAGGGCGAGGGGCGGTGGCGGCGATCAACGGCTGTGCCTCAAGCCCGCACCGCGCGGCGCATGGCGCCAAAGTAGAGCGCGTCGGGCAGCGCCCGCAGGGCCTTGAGCAAGCGCGTGAAGCGCTTGGGGAAATGGATCTCGAACTCCCCCGCCGCCCAGCCGCGCAGGATGGCCTGGGCGGCGGCCTCGGGGCTGATCAGCGCCGGCATGTGGAACTGGTTGCCGGCGGTCAACGAGGTGGCGACAAAGCCCGGGTTGACCACGGACACGCCGATGCCGGCGGCGTGCAGGTCCATGTACAGCACCTCGGCCAGGTTGATCAGCGCGGCCTTGGTGGGGCCGTAGGCCAGGGCATTGGGCAGGCCGCGGTAGCCGGCCACGCTGGCCACCAGGCTGAGGTGCGCGGGCATCCCGGCAGTGGCTTGTGCGGCCAGCGCGGGCAGTGTGGCGGCCAGCAGGTTGAGCGCGCCCACATAGTTGATCTGCTGGTGTTGCACGGCCTCGGCCAGGTCAAAGGCGCTGGCCTGCATCGCCTGGTAATGGCCGGCGCAATACATCACCAGATCGAGCCGGCCGTGGCGTTGGCGCAGCCCATCAGCGGCCTGCTGCACCACCTGGGCGTCGGTGGCGTCCAGCGCCAGGCCCTGAGCGCCTGGGTGGTCGGCCACGAAAGCGTCGAGCGCGGCCTGGCTGCGGGCCGACACCGTGACCAGGGCCCCCAGCTGGTGCAGGCGGCTGGCGGTGGCGCGGCCGATGCCGGTGGACGCGCCGACCAGCCACACCGGGCGGCCGATCCAGTCGGTGAGGCGGGGGTTGAGCGACATGGCGGGACGGCTTTCGG
>JANLZT010000094.1:0-5939 GCA_031366465.1 Betaproteobacteria bacterium
GCCAAAATCGTGAACTCGTGCCCGGCTGGCCCTGTGTGATATTGCCCATGCCATCCAAAAGGATGGCTCTTGGCGGGCTGCCTTGGTGCAGGGCGATCAGGCCTTGAGCGGGTTGCCCGGCGGCGCGTCGCGCAGGTGGCGGTAGACGGTGGTGCGCGAGATGCCCAGGTTGCGCGAGGTCTGGCTGACGCTGCGGCCGCTGCGCTCGAACTCGCGCCGCACCAGCTCGGCAGCGCTCTGCTGCAGGGCCGAGCCGGCAGGCGCGCTGGCCGGCGGCAGCCAGGCCTGCACATCGGCCTGGCCCAGCTGACGGCCAGCGCCGGCCAGCAGGGCCCGCGTCAGCACCGAGCGCAGCTCGCGGAAGTTGCCGGGCCAGGCATGGCCTTGCAGCCGCGCCACCGCGGCGTCGCTGAGGCTGGCGTGGCGATCAATGCTGGCCAGCACCTGGCGCGCCGCAGCCGCAAAGTCACGCCGCTGGCGCAATGGCGGCAGCTCGACACAAACAGTGTTGAGCCGGTACAGCAGATCAGCCCGGAAGCGCCGCGCCAGCACCTCGTCGTCCAGGCTGGCATGGGTGGCCGCCAGCAGTTGCACGTCCACCGTGCGGGCCTCGCGGCCGCCGACCGGGCGCACCTGCTGATCGTCCAGAAAGCGCAGCAGTGCGGCCTGCAGCGCCATCGGCAGCTCGCGCACCTCGTCGAGCAGCAGCGTGCCGCCGTCGGCGCTGGCGATCAGCCCGGGGCTGCCGTCGCGGCGCGCCCCGGTGAAGGCGCCGCCCACGTAGCCAAACAGTTCGGCCTCGAACAGCTCGGCCGGCAGGGCGCCGCAATTGACCGCCACGAAGGCGCCGCTGCGACCGCTGGCCTGGTGGGCATGGCGGGCCAGCAGCTCTTTGCCGCAGCCGGTCTCGCCGTGGATCAGGATCGGCGCCTTGAGCCGCACCGCCAAGGCCACCAGCCGGTAGGCCTCGGCCACCGCCGGATCGTCGAGCACCGGGCCGGCGGGGCCCTCGACCCCGGTCTGGGCTTGCCGGGTTGGGGCCGGTTGCGCCGGACCAGCGGGCGAGCGCGGCCCGGGCCGGGCCGGCTGGTTGACACACTGGGCCACCAGGCTGCTGCCCAGCGCGTCGCGCAGGCGCAACTCGCCGCCCCGGTGCAGGCGCGCCAGCAGCAGGTCGAAGGGCTCGTCGAACAGGGCTTCGAAGGCCACCCCCGGGCGGGCATCCAGGCCCGCCAGCAGGTGGCGGCCGCGGGCATTGAGCGCCAGCAGCCGGCCGGCGCCGTCGAACACCAGCAGGCCAGCGCTCAGGGTGCCCAGGAACTCGGACCGCGGGTGGATCGCCAGCACCAGGTGGGCGCGCAACTGGTGCAGCAGCAAGCCGTTCTCGATGTGGGTGGCCGCCATCTGCACCAGCGCCTTGGTGTGGCGCTGGCGCGACTCGAAGTAGGACGAGGCATCGAGCACCCCCACCACCACGCCCTGGGCATCGCGCACCGGCGCGGCCGAGCACGAGACCCCGCCCAGGCTGAGGTGGAAGTGCTCCAGCCCGGTCACCGCCACCGACTGGCCGCTGGCCAGCGCGGTGCCCAGGCCACTGGTGCCCGACACCGCCTCGCGCCAGCAACTGCCAGCGACGATGCCGGCGTCGGCGCCGCTCATTGCAAAGCGGTTGTCGGCGTACAGGTCCAGGATCACGCCCTGCTGGTCGGCGAATGCCAGCAAGAAATTGGAGCCGGCAATCTGCTGCGCCAGGGTCTGCAGCTCGGCCTGGGCCAGGCGCCGCACCACCGCCGCGCTGTCGCGCCGGTGCGCCAGGTCAAAGCCGGTCACCACCGGCACCGCAGCCGGCGCCGCCGGGTCCAGGCCGGCCTGCATGCAGCGCACCCAGCTATCGAGGATGATGGTCGCGGGCAGGCCGTCCGGCGGCAGCGCATTGCCGCGTGCCAGCACGGCCTGGGCCTGGGCTATTTCTTGGTTGCTGCTGAGGTTCACGCTTGTCTCCAGCCGCCGAACAGGGTCGGTTTGGCTGGGCCCACGCTAGCAGCGCCGGCGGCGCGCCGCAACTGCACAGTTTCTGCACAGACAATGCGGCAACAGCCCCGCATCTGCACAGCCTGGGTCGCCAGCGCCCGGGCCAGCTCAGGGTGTTCCCCGACTGGTACGGGCATTGCGTAGGCAGGCGGCCGCGCCGTCAAAGGCGCAGCCTCACAACATCAGCATCCCTGGAGCGAGACACCCATGAAGACATCCCCCTTGTTTGCGCTGTGCGCACTGACCGCCGCCACCGCGCTGTTGATTGCCGGCAATGCCCAGGCGCAGGCTCCGAACATCGAGAACTTGAAGCAGATGAAGGTCTCGGGCGTCGATCCGAGCATGCCGCCGGTGCCGCAAGAGGGCAAGAACGCGGCCCAGTTGCGCGAGAACCTGAAGCGAATCAAGCTGCCGCCCGGCTTCAAGATCGATCTCTACGCGGTGGTGCCCGATGCCCGCCACATGGCGGTGGCGCCCAACACCAATATGCTGTTTGTCGGCACCCGCAAGAACACCGTCTGGGCGGTGACCAACCGCAACAGCGGCGATGTGGCCACCGAAGTCAAGCCCTTCGCGCCGTCGGCCAAGTTCCATGTGCCCAATGGCGTGTGCTGGACCAAGGACGGCTTCCTGATCGTGGTCGAGCACAACCGGGTGCTCAACTTCCCGGCGGCCGAGTTCTTCTATGAAGGCGGCGACGTGGCGGTGATCGAGACCGTGCCCCAGGGCAAGCTGATCCCGGTCGAAGAAGAGTCCTACAACCACCATGCGCGCACCTGCCGCGTGGGGCCGGACGGCATGCTCTACATCACGCTGGGCCAGCCCTACAACGTGCAGCCGCGCAACAAGATCGACCTGTTCAACAAGGTCGGCATCGGCGGCATCGTGCGTCTGGACCCCTTCAGCGGCGCCAAGCGCGAGGTTTATGCCACCGGCATCCGCAACTCGGTGGGGCTGGAGTTCAACCCCAGGGACAAGACCCTGTGGTTCACCGACAACCAGACCGACGGCATGGGTGACCTGATCCCGGCCGGCGAGATCAACCGTGCCACCAAGGCCGGCCAGTTCTTTGGCTACCCGTGGAAGCAGGGCCAGACCCGCATCACCGACGAGGGCTACGACAAAGACCCGCTGCCCAACAACATCACCGACCCGCAGGTGCTGACCGACGCCCATGCGGCCGACTTGGGGCTGGCCTTCTACACCGGCCGTGTCTTCCCGGCCAAGTACCAGGGCGGCCTGTTCACGGCCCAGCACGGCTCGTGGAACCGCACCACCCCGATCGGCGCGCGCATCCTGTTCACCAGCCTGAAGAGCGACGGCACCGCCGACAAGACCGAGGTCTTTGCCGAGGGCTGGCTGGACGACGCCACCGGCCTGTACCGCGGCCGGCCGGTGGATGTGGCGATGATGAAGGACGGCTCGATGCTGATCAGCGACGACTTTGCCGGTGCCCTCTACCGCGTGAGCTACGCGCCGTAAGTGGCAGCCCCCCTGCCCTGGGCGGCGCGGGCTCTGGCCCTGGCCGCCGCGCTGGCCGCAAGCGCTGCGGCGGCGCAAGCCGACGACATCGGTGAAGGCCGCAACAAGGCCCGGGCCTGTGCGGTCTGCCATGGGGTGCTGGGGCTGTCGGTGGCCCCCGACACCCCCAACCTGGCCGGCCAGCCGGCCAGCTACCTGGTGCAGCAACTGCGGGCCTACCGCAGCGGCGCACGCCGGCATGAGGTGATGGCAGTGATGGCCAAGCCGCTGCAAGACAGCGACATCGATCAACTGGCGGCCTGGTTTGCCGCCATCCGCGTCGAGGCCAGCCCGCCGCGCTGATTGGCGCGCTGATTGGCGCGACGATTGGCGCGACGATTGGCGCAGCAGCGGGCCGCCTGTGGGCGGTGGCCTGCTGGCAGAATCAGCCGCCCAGCCTGGCCGATGAATGCCGATGAATGCCTCTGAGCGCCGCGCGCTGCACCTGAGCGTCTTCGACGACGCTGCCGGTGGCTTGAACTTCCTGCTCTCCGACCACCGCAGCCTGGCCCTGCACGAGCGCCAGGTGCTGCCCGCCGATGCGCTGGCACGCTGGGGTGGGCCGGCCTGGCAGATGGCGGCCAACAGCCACGCCGAACTGCTGGCCTTCGGGCTGGCGATGGCCCAGGCCTTGATACCGGCGTCGGTGCGCGAGGTGCTGGCGCGCCAGCCCGGCGGCTGGCTGCACCTGCAATTGAGCCCCGCCCAACTGGCCTGGCCCTGGGAGCTGGCGGCGCTGCCGGCCGGCCCGTCCGCGCCGGCCGCCGGCCACCTGGATGATCGTTTCACCGTGGTGCGCCAGATCATGGCCAGCGGCGCGCCAACCGCTGCGCCGCGCCACCGCGAGCCGGGTGCCTTGCTGCAGGTGCTGCACCTGATCGACCCGGCATCGCCATCGACATCGGCCGCGCCTGGCGCCGCCGCGCCGCAACCCGGCCGCTTCGGCCCGCTGGTGGTCAGGGTGCACGCCACCGGCCCCGGCACCGCCTCAGCCTGGCAACCGGCCGTCGGCCTGGCCGACATCGTGCACCTGCATGCCGGCCGGCCCGGCGACACCTTGGCTTTGACGGCGCTGTCGGCGCTGACGGCGCTCTTGGTCAAATTGCCGGCGCCACCCCGGCTGCTGCTGGCCGAAGGCCTGCCGGCGGCCGAGGTCGCGGCGCAGGCGATGGCCCTGTGCCGGGCCGGCCTGAGCACGCTGCTGCTGGCCGAGCCGGCGCCCGGCGCGCTGGCCGTGTTCTACGCGGCATTGGCCGGCGGCGCCAGCTTTGGTGCGGCGGCTCAACAGGCCCGCGCAGCGGCGCGGGCTGACCACGGCCCGGGCGCCGACGCCTGGTTCTACGGCGACGGCCCGATGACCCCCCTGCACCCGGCCGCCGCGCTGGCCGCCCCGTTGCCGGGTGGCGCCCCCCGGGCCACGCCCGCCGGCGACGACCTGCGCCAGGTCACCATCCTGTCGTGTGATCTGGTCGACTCCACCGGCCTGATGCACCGCCTGGGCGACGAGGAGTACAGCGAGCGCCTGACCCACTACCACCGCCGGGTGGCCGAGGCCGCCCAGCAGCATGGCGGCCTGGCCGACGACCCGCAGGGTGACGATGGCTTCATGTGCTATTTCGGCCATCCGGTGGCCAGCGAGGACGCCGCCGCCCAGGCCCTGCGCGCCGGCCTGCAGCTCAGCGGTCAGTTCGATGACCTGGGCCTGCGGGTGCGCATCGGCATCGCCACCGGGCGGGTGGTGATCCGGCAAGGCCAGCCGGTGGGTGCGGCCGTGCACCATGCCGCCCGGCTGCAGCAGCATGCGGGTGCGGGCGGGGTGCTGGTCAGCGAGGCCACCCGCCAGATCGCGGGCGAGCGCTTTGCCTTCACGCTGGAGACGGCGGTGGCCCAGTTCAAGGGCTTCGACGGGGGCGGCCCGGTCTACCGGCTGCGCTGCGAGCAGGCGCTGCTGGGCACCGAGCGCTTTGATGCCCGCGCCCAGCTCACCCCCTTCACCGGCCGCGAGGCCGAGCTGGCGCGGCTGCAGCAGGCCTGGGCCGCCGCGATGGCCGGCCGCCGCCAGGTGCTGCTGCTGCGCGGTGAGGCCGGCATCGGCAAATCGCGCCTGGTGCATGAGTTCCGGCGCGGCCTGGCCGCCGCCGGTCACCGCACGCTGGAATGCCGCTGTGCGCCCGAGCATGCCGGCAGCGCCTTCCAGCCAATGATCGACCTGCTGCGCAACCGGCTCAAGATCTCGGCCGCCGATGCCACCCTTGCCCAGATTGCCCGGCTGCGCCAGTTGCAGGTCACCAGCAGCGACCAGGCCGATGCGGCCATCGCCCTGCTGGGCCGCCTGCTGTCGCTGCCGGCCGACGCGCTGCCGCCACTGCCGGACGCCGACTCACCGG
>JANLZT010000096.1:0-3797 GCA_031366465.1 Betaproteobacteria bacterium
CGCCTGCTGCCGCACGACCTGACCCATGCCCAGTGGCTGGCGCTCTACCACCTGGCCAAGGGCGGTTGCGACACCATGGCCGCGCTGGCCCGTGACCAGTCGCTCGACCCCGGCGCCGTCACCCGCGGGCTGGACCGGCTGGAGGCCAAGGGCCTGCTGCGGCGGGTGCGCTCGCTGCAGGACCGGCGGGTGGTCAAGTTGGAACTCACCGACGCCGGGCGCGAGGTCTCGCGCCATGTGCCGGCGGTGTTGTCGGAGGTGCTCAATGCCCACCTGGCAGGTTTCAGTGAGGCTGAGTGGCAACTGCTGCTGGGCTTGCTGCAACGCATGGTGGGCAACGGCGATGCGCTGCGAGAGCTTGGGCGCGATGCTGCCCGCGATGCTGCGCGCGATGTTGCGCATCCCACCGGCCGCGCCCTGCCCAAGGAGCCCGCATGAGAACCTGGTTGACCTTTCTGGCGGCCCTGGTAGCCGCCGCAGTGCTGCTGGCCGGCTGCGCCAGCCCCGGCGCCCTGCCCGATGGTCTGCCGCGCCTGGGCGCCAGCGACGCTGGCCTGCCGCTGGCGGTGAACACCGATTTCCCCGATGCGCAGTGGTGGCAGGCCCTGGGTGATCCGGCGCTGGATGGGCTGGTCGAGCGCGCCCTCGCCGACCAGCCCAGCCTGGCTGTGGCCGCCGCCCTCCTGGCGCGCGCCAGTGCCGGCTTGGCAGGCCTGGCCGCTGTCCAGGGCCCGCAGGCCGGCCTGGCCACCGATCTCACCCACCAGCGCTACAGCGAGCATGGCCTCTACCCGCCGCCGCTGGCCGGCAGCACCCGCGATGTGGTCAACCTGCAGGCCAGCGCCAGCCTGGCGCTGGATTTTTTTGGCAAGCACCAACCAGCCTTGCAGGCCGCGCTGGGCCAGCAGCAGGCGGCTGCCGCCGAGCTGCAAGCCGCCCGGGTGCTGCTGTCGGCCCATGTGGCGCGGGCCTATGTCGGCCTGGCCCGGCTGGTGGCGCTGCGTGATCTGGCCAGGCAGACCCTGGCCCAGCGCCAGGCCCAGCTCGACCTGACGCGCCAGCGGGTGAGTGCCGGCCTGGACAGCCGTGTCGAGCTGCGCCAGGCCGAGGCCAGCCTGCCCGATGCGCGGGCCCAGATCGAGGCCCTGGACGGCCAGATGGCGCTGGCCCGCCACCAACTGGCGGCTTTGAGCGGCCAGGCCCCGCAGGCGCTGGACAGCCTGGCGCCGCCACTGGCCGGCCTGCGCGCCCAGCCCCAGCCCGAGCGCCTGGGCGCTGACCTGCTGGGCCGCCGCGCCGACGTGGTGGCGGCGCGTTGGCGGGTGGAGGCCGCGCTGCAAGACATGGCCGTGGCGCGCAGCCAGTTCTACCCCGACATCAACCTGGTCGGCTTTGTCGGCCTGAATGCGCTGGGGCTGGACAAGCTGTTCTCGCTGGGCAGCCGCAACCTGGGGGTAGGCCCGGCTTTGCGCCTGCCGCTGTTCGACGGCGGCCGGCTGCGCGCCAATCTGCAAGGCCGCGCTGCCGATGCCGACGCCGCCACCGCCGCCTACAACAGCGCGGTGCTGGACGCCGCCCGCGAGGTGGCCGATGCCAGCACCAGCCTGCAATCACTGGCGCGCCAGCGCAGCCAGCAGGCCCAGACCCTGGCCGCCACCGAGAGCGCCTACGACCTGGCGCTGCAGCGCTACCGCGCCGGCCTGGGCAGCTACCTGGTGGTGTTGACTGCCGAGACCGCCGTGCTGGCCCAGCGCCAGCAGGCCACTGACCTGCAGGCCCGCGTGCTTGACACCCAGGTGGCGCTGATGCAGGCCCTGGGCGGCGGTTGGCAGCCCAGCCCGGCCCTGGCCTTGAACGCTCCTGCCGCCCCGGCGCGCTGACGCCCGGCCCGCCTCCAAAACCGAGCAAGCCCCCATGCCCGATACCGCCCCGCCATCACCCGAAACAGGTCCCGCAGCCGCCGCCAGCCCGGCAGCCGGTAAGCCCGCCGCCGTGTTGCCCGACCGCCCGCCCCAAACCAGCCCGCCCCAGGCCAGCCCGCGCCGCCGCGCGCTCAGCGCCATCGCCGTGGCGGTGCTGCTCGGCGCGGCCGGCTTCGGCGCCTACTGGGCGCTGGCGCTCAACCATGTCGAGAGCACCGACAACGCCTATGTCCAAGGCAATGTGGTGCAGATCACCGCCCAGGTGGCGGGCACCGTGGTGGCCATCCTGGCCGACGATGCCGACCGGGTCAAAGCCGGCCAGGCCCTGCTCAGGCTGGACCCGGCCGATGCCCAGGTGGCGCTCGACCAGGCCGAGGCCCAACTGGCGCAGTCAGTCCGCGAGGTGCGCACCCTGTATGCCAACAACGCCACCTTCAACGCCCAGATCGCGCTGCGCGAGGCCGAACTGGCGCGCAGCCAGGGCGACGTGGCCCGCGCGCTCGACGATGTCAACCGCCGCGCGCCCTTGCTGGCCAGCGGCGCGGTGGGGCAAGAGGAATTTGCCCACAGCAGCGCCCAGCTGGCCGCCAGCCGCAGCGCCCAGGCCGGCGCGCAATCGGCGCTGCTGGCCGCACGCGAGGTGCTGGCGTCCAACCAGATCCTGACCGACGGCACGGCGGTGGCCCAGCACCCGACGGTGCTGCGGGCCGCTGCCCGGGTGCGCGAGGCCTATCTGGCGCTGCGCCGGGCCGAGCTGCCGGCGCCGCTGGACGGCGTGGTGGCGCGCCGCAGCGTGCAGATTGGCCAGCGGGTGGCGGCCGGCACCCCGCTGATGACGGTGGTCGCCCTCGACCAGCTGTGGGTCGATGCCAACTTCAAGGAAGGCCAGCTCAAGAACTTGCGCCTGGGCCAGCCGGCGCTGTTGACGGCCGATGTCTACGGCCAGAAGGTGCCATTCCACGGCCGCGTCAGTGGCCTGGGGGCGGGCACCGGCGCGGCCTTTGCGCTGCTGCCGGCCCAGAACGCCACCGGCAACTGGATCAAGGTGGTGCAGCGGGTGCCCGTGCGCATCACGCTCGACCCGGCCGAGCTGGCCGCCCACCCGCTGCGCCTGGGCCTGTCGATGGAGGCCGAGGTGGACGTCAGCCGCAGCGACGGACCCACCCTGGCCAGTGCGCCGCGCAGCCAGCCGGTGGCCCAGACCCTGGTGTTCGAGGTGCTGGCCCAGGCCGCCGATGCCGAGGTGGCGCGGGTGGTGCAGGCCAACGGGGGAGGAGCGGGCGGGCGCGCCATGCCTGCCGCCGCGCGGGCGGTGGCGCAGGCGGTGGTGGTGCCGGCCCGGCCCTCAGCCACAGCAACCGCACCGGCCGCCAGCGCGGCCCTGCTGGCCCAGCGGCCCGGCACCCGGCAGGTGCGCTGATGGCCACCGGTGCGTTGATGGCTGCGCCGGGCGCCACGCTGGCCATCGAGCACCCGCCGCTGCAGGGCCGCGAGCGCCTGCTGGGCACGCTGGCGTTGTCGCTGGCCACCTTCATGAACGTGCTCGATTCGTCCATCGCCAATGTTTCGATCCCGGCGATTGCCGGCAACCTGGGCGTCAGCCCGGGCCAGGGCACCTGGGTCATCACCAGTTTTGGCGTGGCCAATGCGATTGCCGTGCCGCTCACCGGCTGGCTGACCCAGCGCTTCGGCGCGGTGCGGCTGTTCGTGGCCAGCGTGTTGCTGTTCGTGCTGAGCAGTTGGCTGTGCGGGCTGGCCACGTCGCTGGAGATGCTGGTGGGCGCGCGGGTGCTGCAAGGCCTGGTGGCCGGGCCGATGATGCCGCTGTCGCAGACCCTGCTGCTGGCCAGCTACCCGCGGGCCCAGGCCGGCCGG
>JANLZT010000125.1:0-2647 GCA_031366465.1 Betaproteobacteria bacterium
GTTGGCCTATACCCAGGCCTTGCGGGCCCAGGCCAGCAGGGATGGCTTGGCGCTATTTGCTGACGACGACTGGGCCGGCTTGCGCGACCAGAGCGAGCGGCCCGCGCCTGACCTGGCCTGACCCCGGCGGCAGCGATGGCCCTGCGCTTTTTGCTCGACACCCATGTGGTGTCTGAGCTGACCAAGCCGCATCCCAACCTGGGCGTGCTGCAGGCCTTGGCCCAACATGAGGCGGTGTGCGCCATCAGCGCGCCCACGCTGGAAGAGCTGGTCTTCGGCTCCCATCGCCTGGTGCCAGGTGCGCGGCGCGATTGGTTGCTGCGCTGGCTGCAAGGCCTGCCGGCGCGGCTGCCGGTGTTGCCCTTCGATCAGCTTGCCGCCGCGTGGCTGGGCGCCGAGCGGGCGCGCCTGGCTGGCCTGGGCCGGCCGGCGCCGCGCACCGATGGGGAGATTGCGGCGGTGGCGGTGAGCCAGGGCTTGATACTGGTGACGCGCAATCAGCGCGATTTCGCGGTCTTCAATGGCTTGGTATTGGAGGATTGGTATGTCTTGGTTTAGCCCAAAGCCTTGTCGCATTGCTGCCCAGGCACCGTCGTTGGGGTCTCAACGATGACGCCGGCCGCCGACACCTTCGATGAGGCGGCCTTCCATGCCGCGCAGCGTGCACGCCTGTGTGACGGCGCACGCAGGCTGCCCCTGGTGCCGCCTTGGGCCGACGCACTGGCCGCTCAGTTACTGCGCTATTGCCCAGACCATCTGCGCCTGCCGATGGGCGCCGAGGCCGTGGCGGATTGCTTTGCCAGCGTGCCTGCAGAGAAGGCCGATGTCCTCTTGCTTGCCATTCGCAACGCCTGCAAGGCTTGCGCCGTCATGGACGAAGCAGCCACCCATTGGGCCACCGAGCTGGCGGTCTACGCCGCACTGCGCTGCCTGGACCTGCCGTATTGGACAGGCCTGCGCAATTGGCAGGGCTCGGACAATCACGCTGATGCAACGGTCGACATCGTGCCCACCGGCAGCAGCCTGATCGCGGCGATTGGCGCAGCAGGCTTGCAAGGTCTGGCGATACGGGTGGGCCCGCGCGGTGGGCCCGATGGGGTGATCGACCTGTCAGATGCCGACTCGCAAACCAAGGTCGAAGAGGCCCTGTTGGTCAGGCTGTATGAGCATTTGATGTCCGGCAACGATGACCGCACACGCAACCC
The DNA here is from genome assembly GCA_031366465.1 of Betaproteobacteria bacterium. GTDB lineage: Bacteria > Pseudomonadota > Gammaproteobacteria > Burkholderiales > Burkholderiaceae_C > Pseudaquabacterium. The sequence goes on from JANLZT010000125.1 coordinate 1,206, forward strand.
CTATGACGGCCTCAATGCCGATGAGATCGGGCAGTTGCGGGACCGTTTCGACGAATACCGCCATGACGGCCAGTTTGCCGGCCTGTACCTGAAGCTGCCCTGGCTGGACCAGGCGGGCTTCGATGTTGTGGCGCGCGGCTTGGCCAGCTTGTTGAACACCCATGTCATCCGGGGTGCCCAGGATCACAGCGAACAACTGGTGCGAGTGGGCAACAAGATCACGGTTCCGAGCTTGAAATCCAAGGTGGACCAGATCTTCCGCGAGCTTCCGGCCTATCGGCGCCCTTGGCAGGGTGCGGCGCCTCGGCCGACGCCAGCACAGTTTCCTACATCAGTGCCGGCCAGCGCCGCACCGGCCGCAGGCGACACGCCGATGCCCGACTACCGTTGGGACGTTTTCGTCAGCCACGCATCCGAAGACAAAGTCGCCTTTGTTGACGGTCTGGTGGCAGGTCTGAAAGCGGTTGGGCTGAAGGTTTGGTACGACCGCAGCGAGATGACAGGCGGCGGCGGCGTGGTCCGAACTCTCGATGAGGGCTTGCGGAACTCCCGCTTCTGCGTGGTCGTGTTGAGCCCGAACTACTTCGCCAAGCAGTGGACCAGAGCCGAACTCGATGCCGTGCTCCACAACGACCTGAGCCTTGGGGGTGCGCGAACCTTGCCGGTGCTGTTCAACATGAAGGCGTCGGACATTGCGCAACACCATGTGCTGTTGGCTGACCGAAGAATCGTCGCCGACGCTGCCAACGACCTCACCACCGTTATCAAGGCACTGCTCAACGCTATCCCACTTGCCCGCTGATTTGGGCCTCAAGGAACCGCCCATGCACCATCTGCCCGCCCCTTACGACCACCTGGTGCGCCAGGCCCAGGCCCCAACCCTGTTGCTGCCGGATGATCGCTACAGCAAGGCCGCCCATCGCTGGAGCGCGCAAGAAGTGGCCGCCGTGGTGCAGGCCTGGGCCAGCGGCCGGCCGCTGCTGGTGCGGGGCGAGGCGGGCTGCGGCAAGAGCCAGTTGGCGCGCGCCGTCGCCACCGTGCTGGGGCTGCCCTTGTTCACCGAAGTGATCCACCCACGCTACGAAGCCACCGATCTGCTGTACCGCGAAGACCCGGTCAAGCGCCTGGCACAGGCCCAACTGCTGGCCGCCATCCGTCCGGCTTTGCCGTCAGGGCAAGACCCCCTGGCCTGGTTGACTGCCCAGCTCGCCCCTGGCCGGTTTGTCGAGAAAGGCCCGATCTGGCGCGCCATGATCCAGCCGGTACCGCAGGGCCAGGGCCGGGACCACCCCGCCTGGCCGCGCTCGGTGGTGCTGATCGACGAGATCGACAAGGCCGATTCCGACATCCCGAACGCGCTGCTGGACGTGCTGGGCAACCGCAGCTTCACGCCGCCGGCCACCGGTGTGGCGGTGAACTGCGGCGACGCGCACCGCCCCTTC
>JANLZT010000129.1:0-3498 GCA_031366465.1 Betaproteobacteria bacterium
GGCCACGAAGACGCCGCCAAAGGCGACCTGGGGGGTGTAGACATTGCGGTGGTTGCCGTGATCGTCCCAACTGCCCAGGGCGCTGCTGACCAGCAGGTCGCGGGCACTGTTGGACACGACGATGGCCTCCTCGCGAAACACCGAGACCCCGCTGACCAGGAAATCCATGAACCCGGGGCCGCGCCCGGAAAACAGCTGCAGGGTTGAGGCGGTGGCGAACAGGCCCACATTGGTGTTGAAGTCGGCGCTGCCGCCGCTGTACTGGGTGGTGAGATGGCTAGTCAGATTGGTCACGCCCACGCTCCAGCCGGTGACATGGCTGGCAAAAATGGTGTTCAGGGTGCCGTCGGTGGTGATGGTGCCGGCATAGCTGAATCCGGCACTGCTGGTGTCGTGGCCGGTCAGGGTGTAGAGGATGTTGGCCTGGGCCACAGCGGCACAGCCCAGTGCCAAGACCCCGGTGCACAGCCGGCGAAATGACTGGCGGGGGGAATGGCGCAGGCTTGGGCGGGCCTGGCGTGGGCTGACGGGGCTGGCTTGGATGGTCACGGTGGATTCCCTCGGGTTGGATGACGGCAGGTGGGCGCCGGCTGCGCCGCCGCAGCCTGGCTGCGCTGCGGCCGCAGTCGCCCCATCCAACTCAACGAGATTGGCCCCGTCAAGCTATCAAGCCTCGAGATCGCGCTGCAGTTGCGCCGCCAGCCAGGCCCGGGCGAAGCGCAATTCGCGGTCGATGGTGGGCACTGACAGCGCCAGCACGCTGGCGATCTCGGCGCGCTGCAGGCCACTGAAATAAGTCAGTTGCAGCACCTGAGCGGCGCGCGCGTCGACCGCTGCGAGTTGATTCAGCAGCCGGTCGAGTGTCAGCAGGTCGGTGATGTTGGATTCTTCGCCCAGCTCCGACAGGGTGTAGCTCAGGCGCCGCCAGGCACCGCCGCGCTTGTCGGTCTGGCGCGCCCGCGCATGGTCCACCAGCACCGAGCGCATGGCCAGCGAGACGGTGGCAAAGAAGTGCGCGCGGTCCTGCCAGGCCGGTGGTGCCTCCATCAGCTTGATCAGCGTCTCGTGCACCAGGTCACCGGCCGCCAGCGACGGCGTCTCGGCGCCGCGCAGGCGCGACGCCGCCAGCCGGCGCAACTCGGCATAGACCTGCTCGATGAGCCGGCCAAAAGCCTCGCTGTCACCGCGCTGCCAGGCCTGCAACAGCGTGGTGAGCGGGGCGTTTGCGGCGCTAGCCACGCGCGCCCGCCGTGGCTGCGTGCACGGCCCAGGCAGCCAGCGTGGCCCGGTGGTCGGGAATGTTGTTGAGGAATGCCTCGCGCAGGCCATCGTCGGTGATGGTCGCGGCCACGCCCAGCAGCTCGTCGTGGGCCCGCTGCAGCCAGGCCCCGGCGCGCGGGTCGCCGGCGCTCGACAGCACGCGGTGGCAGATCAGCGCCAATCGACGCGGATTCAAGGAGCCCACGGCGACCGCGCCGGTGGCGTCCAGCGCCAGCAAGCGCAAGGTGTGCTGCAGGGCGGTCGGCAGGTCATCCTGGGCCAGCGCCAGCGCCGCCAGGCCGGCCACGGCGTCCGGTGGCTCGGGCAGCTTGTGGCGCAAGGCCACGGCGCTGCTGGCCTCAAAGGCCCGCGCCGCAGCCGCCGGGTGGCCCCGCATGAGTTCGGCTTCGCCGAGCTGCTGCAGGGCAATCACCTCGTATTCGGGCGCGCTGGTGGCCGCCGCTGCCGCCAGGGCCTGGCCGGCCAGCGCCACAGCCCGCTCGGCATCACCCTGCCGGCGCGCCAGGGCCGACAGATTGCCCAGGGCAGCACTCCGGGCAATCAGGTTGCCGCAGGCGCGGGCCAGTTGCTCACCGTCCTCCAGGTGACGCCGGGCCAGCGTGGGCTCGCCCAGTTCAAGCCAGCTTTCACCGATATTGCACAGGCTGATCGCCTGCTGGTTGCGGTCCCCCAGCGCTTGCCAGGCGGCCAGGGTCTGCTCGTCCCAGCGCAGGCCGGCGACCGGATCGCGCTGGCGGCAGGCGATGATGCCCAGCAGATTGGTGCAAAAGGCCTCGACCTCGCGCAGGCTGCGGTCGCGGGCCTCGCCCAGGCACTGCCGCGCCAGGCGTTGGCCGGCGTCCCAGTCGCCCAGCCGAAAGTGCGCCGAGGCGAAATAACGCATTGCCTGCAGGCGCCGCAGGTGGTCGCCACAGCGCGCCGCGCAGGCCATGGCCTGGCGTGCCGACGACTGCATGGCGCTGTAGTCGGTCGTCAGCATCGCCAGCAGGGTGCTGCAAAGATGCGCATCGGCGCGCCGGCCGTCGTCATCCAACTCGTCAGCCAGTGCCAGCAAGGCCGCCACGTCGCGGCGGTGCTGGGCGCGATCACCCACCACCTCCAGCATCCGGATGCGCGCCTTCAACAGCCGCCAGGCCAACTGGCGCCGGCCCGCGCCTGCTGGCAGCTGGGCCAAGAGATCCAGGCCACGGCCGGCGTGGTCCATCACCGCCGCCGAGGCATAGCGCAGGTGGGCGCTCTCGGCCGCCCGGGCGTGCTGCTCGGCGGCCCGCAATCGATCACCGGCTTGCTCGAAGTGATGCGCCGACCGGCGCCAGCCGATGTCAGCGCCCGGCCCGGTGAGGGCCCCCAGCCAGCCAGCCAAGCGGGCGTGCAGGGCGCGGCGGGTGCGCGGCGCCAGGCTGGCGTAGGCCAGTGGCGCCAGCCCGGCCTGCTGGAAGTGGAAGCCCTGCTGCTCGCCCGGCCCAGCCAGGCTGGCTGCCAGCCCGCGCTGCAACAGGGCGGGCAGCGCCTGCGCCAGGCCGCGGCCCAGCGCCTGCAAGGCCTGGGCGCCGAACATCGGCCCGATCACGCTGGCCCCTTGCAAGGCGCGCCGCTCGGGCGCCGGCAGCAGTGCCAGGCGGGCCAGCAGCACCGCGTCGAGCGTGGCCGGCAGGCGCGCGGCCCGCAGCTTGCCCGGGTTGACGGTCCAGTAGTCGCCGCTGGCGACGATCACGCCCTGGTCGATCAGCAGCGCGATGCGGGCTTCGATGGCAGCGGGATGGCCGGCCGCGTCCCGCAAGACCAGGTCGATCAGGGCCGGCGGCGGCTCGGCCAGTTGCTTGAGCAGGTCAGCGGCCAGCAAGCGGCTGTGCGGCCCGTCCAGCGGGCCCAGATCGACCCGCGCGTGCCGGCCGTGGCTGCACGTCCAGGCCGGCCGCCGGTCGGCAAGCGCCGGCCGGCTGGTGGCGACGACCAAAAAGGCCACGTCGTGGTTGATTTCGAGCAGGTGGTCCAAAAAGTCCAGGCTCTGGCTGTCGGCCGCATGCAGGTCTTCGATTTGCAACAGCAGCGGCGCCACGCCGGCCAGCCGCCGCAGCAGCAGCGCGGCAGCCGCTAAGGCCAACTGCCGGCGCTGCTCGGGCGCGCCCAGCAGGCCGGCCAAATGCGGGCTGCCCGCAAAGTCGATGCCAATCAACTGCCCCAGCAGATGGGCCTGGCGCTGGCCCTGGTCGGCGC
>JANLZT010000165.1:0-4838 GCA_031366465.1 Betaproteobacteria bacterium
TGCCGGCCGACACCGCCGGCCTGGCTGACCACCGCTGCGCCGGACTGGCCCAGGCAGCAGCCTGGCTTTGCCGGCAGCGGCTGGATTGATAGGCGCCAATCATCGTCTGACCCCTCGCTTGCCGATGGCAAGCCACGCCAAGCGGCCACTTTCGGTTGTCTTGACATGCCGAAAGCTCATAGCCCAACATCGGTCAACGTGCGGTACTCCGGCACCACTTGACGCAGCCAGTGCTGCACCGAGGCAGTGTCGGCAGCCAGCGCCGGCATCGCTTGGAGGCGAAGCTGCAGCGGCTGGCTGGTCTGCCCAGACCCCAGGCGTGCCACCCTCAAACGCGCCACTTGAGTAGGCAAGGTGTCATCAGCGTCGGCCAGCAACTCCTCAAACAACTTCTCCCCAGGCCGCAGGCCTGAGAACACGATAGCGATCTCCTCCACCGCATGCCCCGACAGGCGAATCAAATCGCGCGCCAGATCGACGATGCGCACCGGCTCACCCATGTCCAGCACCAGCACCTGCCCGCTCTCGCCGATGGCCCCAGCCTGCAATACTAACTTTGCCGCCTCGGGAATGGTCATGAAATAGCGAATGATGTCGGGATGGGTGACGGTGATTGGCCCGCCCCGGGCTATCTGCTCCTTGAACTTCGGGATCACGCTGCCACTGCTGCCTAACACATTACCAAAGCGTACTGCCATGAAGCGGGTAGCGGGATGATCGGCTGCCATCATGCTCACCACCATCTCGGCCGCGCGCTTGGTGGCGCCCATCACATTGGTGGGGTTCACCGCCTTGTCGGTGCTGATCAGCACAAAGCGCTCGGTGCCCACTTCGGCCGCGGCCAGTGCCGCCTGATAGGTGCCAAGTGTGTTGTTGCGCAAGGCGGCCAGGGCATTGTGGCCTTCCTCCATCAGCGGCACATGCTTGAAGGCCGCCGCATGAAAAACCATCTGCGGACGCCATTGCCCGAAGGTGTGGCGCAGGTGCGCCAAGTCCTTCACGTCGCCGATGATGCGCTCCAGTTGCAGGCCGGGGAATCGTTCACCCAGGTCTTGATCGATGCTGTAGAGGTTGAACTCGCTCAGCTCATACAACACAATGCGTGCGGGCTGGAAGCGCGCCACCTGGCGACACAGCTCGCTGCCGATGCTGCCACCGGCACCAGTGATCAGCACCGTCCTGCCGTGCAGCACAGCGCCGATACCGGCTTCGTCGAGTTGCACCGGTTCACGGCCCAGCAGGTCGTCGGCTTCGATGTCGCGCACGCGCTCGATCACGCTCTTGCCGTCGCGCAACTCGTCCGCTGAGGGCACCGTCAGCACCGGCAGGCCAGACGCAGCGGCCAGTTCCAGCGCCCGGCGCCGCTGCGATGCCCTGGCCGCCGGCATGGCCACAATGACATGGGTAGCCGCACCGCGCACCGCCTTGTCGACGATGGCCGTCAGCGGCCCCAGCACCGGCAGGCCGGCGATGCGCGCACCCTGCTTGGCCGGGTCATCGTCAAGCAGGCCCAGCACGATCCAGCCCTGCTGGTGGATGCCGGCCAACAAGCGCCGCGCGGCCTGGCCTGCACCCATCACGATGGCACGCCGGATCTCGACATCGCTGCCGGTGATGCGTGCCCGCCCATGCTCGTAGACCATGCGGTAGGCCAGGCGCACCAGCGCCAGCCCCATCAGCGACACCACCGGGTGCAGCGCCAGCACCGCCCGCGGCACCTGGCCAAGCTGCAGCATCAGCACCACCACTGCGCTGGCCAGACCGGCGATCAGGCAGGCCAGCGCCAGCCGCTTGACCTCACCAAAGCCAGAGAAGCGCCACATGCCCTGGGGCACCCTCAGCGCACTGAAGGCCACCCCATAGGCCGCCACGATGCCCAGCAGCACCCAGCCGTCATAGCCCGGTCGTGCGCTCGTCCAGCGCTCAAAGCCCAGGCGGAAAAGGTAGGTGACGTTCCAGGCGACGGCTACCACGCTGCCGTCAATCAGCAGTGACAGTGGCTCGCGGTGCGGCCTCAAGCGGGCCAAGAAGCGGTCTAGCCGGTGCCAAAAAGTGATCACGCCGCCATCCCCAGATCACGCCAGCTCAACACCTGGTGGTCAGTGCGGCGGTGGCTGCTTTCGCCGCCAAAAACAAGCACTGGTTCAGCCGCTTCCGGCCCCACCGCCTGGCACCAGCGTCTTGCCGGCCCCAGCCAGTCCGCGCCATAGGTGACGCCGGATTTGCACTCCACCGCTTGCAATTGCTGGTCTCGTTCGAAAACCAGGTCCACCTCCAGGCCATGGTTGTCACGCCAGAAGTACAGGTCGGCCGCCAGCCCGCGGTTGTAGCGGTGTTTGAGCGTCTCACTGACCACCCAGGTCTCGAAGATTGCACCGCGCATGGCGTGGTGCAGCAAGTCAGCGGGGGCGCTGATGCGCATCAGATAGCACAGCAGGCCGGTATCCAGAAAGTACAGCTTGGGTGTCTTGACCAGGCGTTTGCCAAAGTTGCGGTGGTAGGGCGGCAGCAGCGCCACCAGGTGGCTGGCCTGCAGCACGGTAAGCCACTGCCGTGCGGTGGGCTGGCTGATGCCGCAATCAGCCGCCAGGCTGTTGAGGTTGAGCAACTGCCCGCTGCGCGCCGCGCACATCGACACAAAGCGCTGAAAGGTGAGCAGGTTGCCCACATTGAGCAAGTGGCGCACATCGCGCTCGACATAGGTGGCCAGATAGCCGGCAAACCAATGCGCGGGCTGAGGGTTGCGATGCTCGGCATGCAAGGCCGGGTAGCCCCCTTGCCAGAGCCGGCACTCCAGGCTGGCGGCCGCAGGCAGCTCGGCATGGGCCATCGGCAGCAATGTCAACAGGCCGACACGGCCAGCCAGCGATTGGCCGATGCCGTCCATCAGGCCGAACTGCTGAGACCCCGTCAAGACCCAGCGGCCCATGGTCGGCGCGCTGTCCGCGATGCCCAGCAGGTAGGACATCAGCTCGGGCGCGCGCTGTACCTCGTCCAGCACGGCACCCTCGGGCACGCTGGCAAAGAAGCGGCGCGGGTCGGCCAAAGCCAGCTCCCGCGTGTCGGGGTCTTCAAGGTTGACATAGGACAGGTGGCTGAAGGCCTGGCGCGCCAAAGTCGTCTTGCCTGACTGCCGCGGGCCGGTGATGGCGATGACGGGGAACCCGGCCGCCAGGGCCGTCAGAGTGTGCAGTGCGTGGCGAGGCAGCATTTTGTACAGATTCAATTTATAATTTTGAAATTGTACAAGCAGCGAGGCACCGCCCGTTCAACGCAACAGCAGAATGCGAAAAGTGCGGCCCAGCACCAGCAAGTCAGACCACAGCGTGGCATTGGCAGCGTACTCGGCCTGCAAGGCCAGCTTGCGCGGCAGCACGTTAACTATGTATTCTCGCTCCGGGTCGCCGGCTGCGGCCAGCAACGCGGCCTCGTCAATGTGCGCCAGCGATGCGGGATCGGTTATGCCCGGGCGCACCGAAAGCACCTGAGCCTTGAGCACTGCCGGGTAGAGGGCCACATAGTGCGGCACTTCGGGCCGCGGGCCGACCAAGCTCATGCGGCCCAGCAGCACGTCAATGATCTGCGGCAACTCGTCGATGCGGTAGTGGCGCAGCCAATGGCCCACACGGGTGATGCGCGCATCACGGCCCACGGTGACCTGCAGGCCCAGCACGGGTGAGTCCACCCGCATGGTTCGGAACTTGTGGATGCGGAAGGGCACGCCACCTCGCCCTACCCGCTCCTGGCGGAAGAACACCGGGCCCGGGCCGTCCAGTCGGATCGCCACGGCCACCAGGGCCAATAGCGGCGCCAGCAACACCAGCGCCAGCATGGCGCCGATCAGATCGAACAGACGCTTGCCCATCCGCTGGCTCACCGGCTCGGGTGCGAGCGCTGGCTCGTCAGGCGCCAGCCAGCAGGCCACGCACCGCAGTGATCACACGCTGGATATCGACAGCGTCCATGCGGCTGTAGATCGGCAGGCTGAGCATCCGCTCGTAGGCCTGCTGGCTGACCGGGAAATCCGCAGCCCGCAAGCCATATCGATCACGCCAGTAAGGTTGCAGGTGCAGGGGGATGTAGTGCACGCTGCAGCCAATGCCCTGCGCGAACAGCAACTCGATAAAGGCATCGCGGATCGTGCCGGCCTCTGGCTTCAGGCGCAGCACATACAGATGCCAGGGGTGGCTCTCACCTATCGGCGCCTCGGGCGCAGTGATCACCGGCAGCCCGACGAAGGCGGCGTTGTAGGCCTGGGCGATCTCGGCACGGCGCTGCGCAAACGCATGCGCCCGCTTCAACTGGTGGATGCCCAGCGCCGCCGCGATGTCGGTCAGGTTGTACTTGAAGCCCGGTGCCACGATCTCGTAGTACCAGCTTGGCACCTTGGCGGTGAAGCGGTCAAACGCATCGCGGCTCATGCCGTGCAGGCGCATCACCATCGCGCGCCGGGCCAGCGCGGCGTCGCGGGTGACCAGCATGCCGCCCTCGCCGGTGGTGATGGTCTTGTTGGCGTAGAAGCTGAACACCGTGGCATCGCTGGCCAGCGTGCCGATGCGTCGCCCTGCGCTGGTGCTGGGCAGCGCATGGGCGGCGTCTTCCACCACCCTCAGGCCGTGGCGCTTGGCAATGCCAAGGATGGCCGGCATGTCGGCAGCCAGGCCGGCATAGTGCACCGGGATGATGGCCTTGGTCCTGGGCGTGATGGCGGCCTCGACCAGCCTGGGGTCGATGTTGAGCGTGGCCGGGTCGATATCGACCAGCCGCACATCCGCACCCAGGTAGCGCACCACCTCGGCGGTGGCGGTGAAGGTGTGGGTGGTGGTGATGACCTCGTC
>JANLZT010000197.1:0-4110 GCA_031366465.1 Betaproteobacteria bacterium
CCGACCAGCAGCGCCAGCACATAGCCGACGATGGGCTTCATGCCGTCCTTGGGGTCGACCCGGCCGATGGCGCAGGCGGCGTAGTAGCCCACGCCAAAGGGCGGCGCGAACAGGCCCACGCCCATCGCCAGCACCACCACCATCGCATAGTGCACCTCGTGCACCCCCACCTGGCGGGCGATGGGGAACAGCAGCGGCCCGAACAGCACGATGGCCGGGATGCCTTCGAGCACGCTGCCCAGCACGATGAAGGCCAGCACCGACACGAAGAGGAACATGGGCACGCCGCCGGGCAATGCGCCCATCGCGCCCGCCAGGCTGTTGGAGAAGCCCGACTGCGTCAAGGACCAAGCCATGCCGGTGGCGGTGCCGATGATGAACAGGATCGCGCCCGACAGCGCGGCGGTCTCCACCAGCATCGGCAGCATCCGGCTCCACTGCGTCTGGCGGTAGATCAGCAGCCCGGCGATCAGCGCGTAGGCAATGCCCAGGGTGGAGACCTCGGTGGCGGTGGCCACGCCGTGCACCACCGCCGCGCGGATGACGAAGGGCAGCGCCACGGCGGGCAGCGCGACCAGCAGGGCCTGGCCGATCTGGCGGCCCGTGGCGCGCTTGACCTGCGACAGGTCCTCATTGCGGTAGCGCCAGCCGACCACCGCGCACAGCGCAATCCCCATCACCACCCCCGGCAGCATGCCGCCAGTGAACAGCGCGGCAATCGAGACCCCCGTCACCGAGCCGATGGTGATCAGCACCAGGCTGGGCGGGATGGTCTCGGTCTGCGCGCCGCTGGTGGCCAGCAGCGCCACCAGGTCACCCGGCTTGGCGCCGCGATTGCGCATCTCGGGGAACAACACCGGCGCCACGGCGGCCATGTCGGCCACCTTGGAGCCCGAGATGCCTGACACCAGGTACATCGCGCCGATCAACACATAGGACAGCCCGCCGCGCACATGGCCCAGCAGGCTGGCCAGCAAGGCGACCATCGCGCGCGCCATGCCGGTGGCCTCGATCAGCAGGCCCAAAAATACAAACAGCGGCACCGCCAGCAAGATGATGTGCGACATGCCCTCGTCCATGCGGCCGACGATCACGCCCACCGGCAGGGTGGTGGTCAGCGCCAGGAAGCCGAAGGTGGCCAGGCCGAAGGACACCGCAATCGGCACGCCGATCAACACCGTGACGCCGGTGATGCCGACGAAGAAGATCACCAGGTTGAGCTTGCCCAGCCCGGGCAGCAGCGGCTGCAATGCCCACAGCAGCCCGCCAGCCACCAGCACCGCCAGGGCAGCGGCGGCAGACAGGCGCCAGTCGGTGGTCTTGCACAAACGCAACAACGACATCAGCGCCATCAAAGCCAGGCCCACCGGCAGCGCCGCAGCGCGCCAGGCGGCGGAGATGTCGAGCGCCGGGGTGGTCACGGCGGCTTCGTCCAACACATGCTCGTAGGCCGGCCACAGGTTCAGCAGCAGGAAGGCCAGCGCAGCGGTGATGGCCAGGGTGTCGAGAAAGGCCCGCAGCCGGGGCGGGGCCTTGGCCACCAGCGCCGTCATGCGCATGTGCTCGCCGCGGCGGAAGGCCACCGCAGCGCCCAGGCTGACCAGCCACAGGAACAGCAGCGAGGCCACCTCGTCGGTCCACACCAGCGGCGTCTGCAGAAAGTAGCGGCTGACCACGCCCATGAACAGGATCGCGATCTCGGCCACGATCAGCCCGGCCACCAGGCACTCCAGCGCGCCGCCGATGTGGCGGTCCAGCGCCAGCACCCAGGCGCTGGCGCCGCTGCGGCCGGTGGCGGGCGGCAACACGCTGCCGAAGTCGTCGGTCGGAGCGTGCATGGCCGCTCAGGCGATTTCGCCAGCGTATTGCTGCAACAGGGCCCAGGCCTCAGCGCCGAATTTCTCCTTGGCCTGGCTGTAGAAGCCACCGCTGCTCAGCACCCGCCGGAAGGCGCTGTTGTCGACGTTGTTGAAGGCCAGGCCCTTGCTCTCCAGCAGCTTTTGCAGGTCGACATTGGCGCGGGCGATGTCGTCACGCTGCTTGCGGGCGGCGCCGTTCATGTGCTTGGTGATCACCTGCTGCAGGTCGGCCGGCAGCGATTTCCAGGCCTTGCCGCCGGCCAGGAACCAGAAGCCGTCCCAGGAATGGTTGGTGAGCGAGCAGAACTTCTGCACCTCAAAGAACTTGGCCGACTCGATCAGCGCCAGCGGGTTCTCCTGGCCGTCGGCCACCTTGGTTTGCAGCGCCTGGTAGGCCTCGGCCAGCGGCAGGCTGACCGGCGCCGCGCCCAGGGTCTTGAACATCTGCACCCACAGCGGCACCACCGGCACCCGGATCTTGAAGTTCTTCAAGTCCTCAGGCGTGCGGATCGGCTTGGTGCTGGTGGTGATCTGGCGGAAGCCGTTGTCCCAGACCGTGGCAAAGGGCACCAGGTTGATCTTCTCGATGGCCGCGCGGATGTGGTTGCCCAGCGCACCGTCCATCGCCGCCCAGACCTTGTCGTAGCCCGAGAAGGCAAAGCCCACGCCGGTGATGGACGTGACCGGGATCAGCGTTGACATCACCGTGCCCGGGAAGGTGGCCATCTCCAGCGCGCCCGAGCGCAACTGCGACATCATGTCGGCGTCGCCACCCAGCTGGTTGTTGGGGAACAAATCGATCACCACCCGGCCACCGGACTCAGCCGTGATGGCCGCGACGGCCTCTTTCAGGCGCAGGTTGACCGAGTGCGTGACCGGCAGGTCGGTGCCCAGCTTGAGCTTGAATTCCGGCGGCTTGGCTTGCGCCAAGGCCAGGCCGGGCAGCGCGGCGCTGCCGGCCAGCGCGCCGGTGGCAAGGAAATGTCTGCGGGTGAAGGGCATCGTCGTCTCCTGGAAGGGGTGGTGTGCAAGCGTCTTGATCGGCAATGGAGGTGATGGTATTCTGAATTCAGAGTTCCACTATCAGGGCTATCCCTAGTCGAACTCTGAATTCAGAGTTCTAAAATTCAAACATCTAAAGCGACCGGCAGCGCGCCCTTGAACGAGCCGGTTGCGCGCGCCGCAAGGCCTGGCAATTTCCCTCAAGGAGCCCCCCCATGAACCATCTGCTCACCGTGGCCGACGCCGTGGCAGCGCATGCGCGGCTGCAGCCGCACAAGATCGGCGCCCGTGATTCGCGGCGCGCATTGAGCTTTGCGCAGTGGCACGAGCGCGCCAGCCGGTTGGCCAACGGCCTGCTCGCACTCGGCCTGGCCAAGGGCGACCGGGAGGCGCTGCTGGCCTACAACTGTGTTGAATGGATGGAGATGTACGTCGCGCTGGCACGCGCCGGCCTGGTGGCGGTGCCGATCAACTTTCGCCTCACAGCGCCGGAAGTTGCCTACATCGCCTCGCACTGCGAAGCGCGCGCCTTCATCGCCCAGGGCGAGTTGCGGGATCGCGTCGATTCGATACGTGCCGGTCTGGCGATCGAGCCGCAGGCCTACGTCAGCATCGACCCAGGCGTCACCATCGGCTGGCAGGACTACGAGGCGCTGATCGAGGCCGCCGGCAATGAACCCCCAGCCGAGCCCGTGCGGCCGGCCGACCCCTGTGCGCTGATGTACACCTCGGGCACCACCGGCCGGCCCAAGGGCGCTGTCCGCAGCCACCAGGGCAACACCTTGATCGCGCTGGCCACCGCGCTGGAGATGGGCTTCACGCGCCAGGACACCGCGCTGCTGGTGATGCCGATGTGCCATGCCAACTCGCTGTACTTCAGCCACACCTTTGTGCACCTGGGCGCCACCTGCGTGATCGACGACCGCAAGAGCTTCGACCCCGAGGCCTTGCTGGCCACCTTGGCGCGCGAGAGGGTCACTTTCACTTCGCTGGTGCCCACCCACTACATCATGATGCTGGGGCTGCCCGAGCCCACCAAGGCGAAGTACGACGTGGGGGCGGTGGAGAAGCTGATGATCTCTTCCGCACCGGCACGCAAGGACACCAAGCTCGCGATCCTGGAGCACTTCCGCAACGGCCGGCTCTACGAGCTGTACGGCTCCACGGAGGCGGGCTGGGTCACGCTGCTGCGCCCCGAGGAGCAAATCGAACAGTTGGGGTCGGTGGGCCGCGAATGGGCCGGCTCGGG
>JANLZT010000210.1:0-4574 GCA_031366465.1 Betaproteobacteria bacterium
TGCTGGAAAACTGCGCGGACGTCGATGACGCTGTCGATGTCGGCCCCTGCCGGGGTGAAGCGCCGGATCGGCGACTGGGGGGACTCCGCCAGAAAGCCGGCCAGATCGCGCAGCCGCTGGCCGCTGGCGTCGGCAAAGGCATACAGGCGCCAGGCACCATCGGCGCGCGCGGCATGGCCCAGTTGCACCGGCTTGGCATCCGCCAGGCGCAGCACCGGCGCCGAGTGGAAACGCATGCCGATGGGCAAGCCCCGGGCGAGGTGCTGGTGGGTGGCCGGGGCCGTCAGTAGCGTCGTCGGCGCGTAGTGGGTGGCCACCCCGGCGGTGTAGCGGCCAGACTTGACGAAGTAGGTCTGCAACTCTTGGGGATCAACACCGCCCAGCTCGGGCCGGCCTGGGTCCAGCGGCTGCGACGCCATGATCTTCGACCACGCCTTGTCGAAGTCGATCAAGCCCTGGGCGATCACTTGGCGCTCGGCGGAATAGGTGCGCAGCAGGCCCGGCCCGGCCCGCCCTTCGAGCACCGAGGCCAGCTTCCAGCCCAGGTTGAAGGCGTCCTGCATCGACACATTCATGCCCTGGCCGGCCTTGGCGCTGTGGGTGTGGCAAGCGTCGCCAGCGATGAAGACGCGCGGCAGCCGGTGCTCAGCCTGCTCCACCGGCACATCATCGAAGCGGTCCGTCACGCGCTGGCCGACCTGGTAGACCGCAAACCAGACCACGCTCTTGACGTCCAGCGTGTAGGGCCGCAGCACGCGCTGCGCCGTGGCGATCACGCTGGCCTGGGTGTGCTGGTCTCGGAAGGCCTCGCGATGGTTGGGGTCGATCTCGCCAAGGTCGACATAGAGCCGAACCAGGTAGCCGCCCTCGCGCGGGATCAGCAGGATGTTGCCCTCGTCGGCGGACTGGATGGCGGCCTTGAGCCGGATGTCGGGGAAGTCGGTGGTGGCCAGCATGTCCACCACGCCCCAGGCATGGTTGGCAAAGTCGCCCTGTGGCACCGCGCCAATCGCATCGCGCACCCCGCTGCGTGCGCCGTCGCAGCCGACCACATACTTGGCGCGGATGGTCTTTTGCGCGCCAGTGGCCATGTCGCGCAAGCGGGCCTCAACCGGGTGCTCGCCGTCGGGCTCGACCGTCAGGGTGACGAATTCCAGGCCGTAATCAGGCTCAAGCCGGGTGGCGGACTTGCGCATGTAGTCCAGCAGGTACTGCTGCAGCCGGGCCTGGTTGACGATGACATGCGGCATCTCCGACAAGCCGTCCTCGGTGTCTTGCACCCGGCCGGTGCGCACGATGCGCCCGCGGTCGGCCTGCGACGGCCGCCAGAACACCGTCTCGTTGACCCAGTAGGCCTCGCGGATGAGCTTCTGGGCCAGGCCAAAGGCCTCGAACATCTCCACCGTGCGGCAGGCAATGCCATCGGCCTGGCCGACCTGCAGCGGGCCGTCGCGGCGCTCGATCAGCCGGGTGCTGATGCCGGGGAAGGTCGACAACTGGGCCGCCAGCACCGCGCCGGCCGGGCCGCTGCCGACGATCAGCACATCCACCGTGGCCGGCAGGCTGGCCTGGCGCTGCCCCGCGCCGGGTGCGGGCGGGGCGATGTCGGGGTCGCCGGGCGTGTAGCCGTTCAGGTAGAACTGCATTGCGTCTCCTTTTGCCAAGGCTGGTCGTGAGCGGGCCTGCGCTTCGTCATGCAAAGGCAAGCGCTCGCGGATGGACTGGCCTCAGTCGAGGCTGATGTTCTTGCGTGCGGGATTTCAATGCGGTCTCCTGGGGATTGAAGAGCGGTGAAGAGTGAAAAGTGGGTCGCGACCGGCTAGCCCCTGGCCAGCATTGTTTCGGCGAACCCTTGATCTGGCGCAACTGTCTGCGACCCAGACTATGGCGTCAAAGCCAAGCACCGAATACCTTCCATATCGTTTTCATATACTTTGGGCATGGCCAAACTCGATCTCGGCTGGCTCGGCGTCTTTGTCGAGGTCTACAAGACGCAGAGCGTGTCGCGCGCGGCGCAGCGCCTGGGCCTGGAGCAGGCCAGTGCCAGCATCGCGCTGGGCAAGCTGCGGCGCTACTTCAACGATCCGCTGTTCACCCGCACCTCGCAGGGCATGGCGCCTACGCCGAGGGCGCAGGCCCTCTACCCCGACCTGGCCGATGTGCTGTCGCGCATCGAGCAGGCCCAGGGTGGCCACGGCGTGTTTTTGCCGCAGGCCGCGCAGCGCGCGTTCCGCCTTTGCATCACCGACATCAGCCAGATCGTGCTGCTGCCGCGCCTCATCAACCATCTGCAAGCGACCGCGCCCGGCCTGGTGATCGAGGCCGAGTCGATATCGCCCGACAGCCGCCGCCGCCTTGAATCCGGCGAGGTCGACCTGGCCGTGGGCTTCATGCCCGACCTGGAGGCGGGCTTCTACCAGCAGGCCTTGTTCGCGCAAGACTTTGTTTGCCTGGCGTCGATGGACCATCCCAGGGTGCGCGCCAAGCTCAGCCCGCAACAGTTCTCGGCCGAAGGCCACATCGTGGTCAGCACCGCCGGCACCGGCCACGCCATCGTCGACAAGGTGCTGGACAGCCACAAGATCGCGCGCCGGGTGGTGCTGCGGGTGCCCAGCTTTCTGGGCGTGGCCCGGATCGTGGCGCAGACCGAATTCCTGGTCATCGTGCCCAGGCTGCTGGGCATTGCACTGGCATCGCAGGAGCGGGTGCAGTTGCTCGATCCTCCCGTGCCGCTGCCGTCCTACCAGGTCAAGCAGCATTGGCACGAGCGCTTCAATGCCGATGTCGGCAGCATGTGGTTGCGCAAGACGATGGTCGAGTTGTTCTCGAACGTCGCTGCTCAGGGGCCTGGGCAAGGCTCAGACCGCTAGTTGAAGGCCCATCTTGCAGTCCAAGCGCTGTGGTACGGTTTCTTCTTCGGCAAAAATTCGCCGCTTTCACCACTGGACAATGGCGGACCTCTGCTGTCGGCCCCGGCGGGCCCGCTGCCTGGGTGACCGGCCCGTTTTGCAAGGCACTGGGCGATGACAGGCGAGATCCGCCCTGGCCTGCTGGTGCTGCATGGCAACCGCCTGGAACTGCTGGGCGAGGCGGTCTTTGACTGGCTGGGCCGCACGCCGCTGGCGCCGCTGGAGCCCGAGATATTCCTGGTGCAGAGCAACGCGGCGGCCGAGTGGCTGAAGATGGCGCTGGCGCGCCGCAACGGGCTGTGCGCCGCCACCCGGGTGGAGCTGCCCGCCCGCTTTCTTTGGCGGCTGTACCGGCAAGTGCTGGGCCGGGCCGCCGTGCCCACCCGGTCGGCGCTGGACAAGGACGCCCTCACCTGGCGCTTGATGCGCCTGCTGCCGCAGCGCCTGCACCTGCCGGGCTACCAGCCGGTGGCCCACTTCCTGCGCGACGACGGGCCCGAGCGCCGGCTGCAACTGGCCCGCCGGCTGGCCGATCTGTTCGACCAGTACCAGGTCTACCGGGCCGATTGGCTGGCCGCCTGGCAGGCCGGCCGCGATGTGATGCTGGGCCCCGACGGCCAGGCCAGCCCGCTGCCAGCCGACCAGACCTGGCAGGCGCTGCTGTGGCGCGACGCCCTGGATGAACTGAGCCCGGCCGAGCAGGCCGCCACCCGACCGCGGGTGCACAGCGATGCCTTGCGCGCGTTGGCCAAGCCTCTGGCAGGTTCTCTGGCCGGTTCTCTGGCTGGTTCTCTGACACCACCCGGCCTGCCACGCCGGGTGGTGCTGCTGGGCGCCGCCCACCTGCCGGGCCAGACCCTGGAGGCGCTGGCGGCGCTGGCCGGCCATGCCCAGGTCTTGCTGGCCATCCCCAACCCCTGCCGCTACCACTGGGCCGACATCCTGGAGGGCCGCGAGCTGCTGCAGGCCGCCCGGCCGCGTCATCACCTGCGCGCAGCCTTGCCGCTGGCCGCGCTGCCGCTGGCCGACATGCACCAGCATGCCCATCCGCTGCTGGCCGCCTGGGGCCGCCAGGGGCGCGACTTCATGCGCCAGCTCGACGCCTTTGACGATGCGCCGCGCAGCCAGCGCCAGTTCGACATCCCGCGCATCGACCTGTTCGACGACGGCCCGGGGGACGGCCTGCTGGGCGCGCTGCAGGCCAGCATCCGCGACCTGCTGCCGCTGGCCGAACACCCGCGCCGGGCTGCCGACCCGGCGGATCGCTCGATCGTCTTCCACATCGGCCACAGCCCGCTGCGCGAGGTGGAAATCCTGCATGACCAGTTGCTGGCGCTGCTGGCCGCACCGCCCGGCGCCGCCGCGCTGGCGCCGCGCGACATCGTGGTGATGGTGCCCGACATCGCGACCTTTGCGCCCGCCGTGCGCGCGGTGTTCGGCCAGTACGGGCGCGACGATGCCCGCCACATCCCCTTCGACGTCACCGACCTGCCGGCGCGTGGCAGCCAGCCCCTGGTGCAGGCACTGGAATGGCTGCTGCGCCTGCCGGCCCAGCGCTTTGGCGCCAGCGACTTGCGCGGCCTGCTGGAGGTGCCGGCGCTGGCACGCCGCTTTGGCCTGGCGCCCGAGCAACTGCCCGGCCTGGCCCGCTGGATCGAGGGCGCC